>CAZBYM010000097.1:0-7020 GCA_964495745.1 uncultured Chryseobacterium sp.
TTATGCACTTTTTTTACAAACATCGGAACTGCGGCGCTTAACACGGCGAACGGCGAAAAAAGGGAGGACGTATTTTGCCCACGCGAAAACGGCGGATCGCTGAAGCGATCTGTCCATGAATCGTAGTTCTTGTCAAAGAAAAACGCATCCACCATGTGGATGCGTTAGAATAATTTCGCCGGTTCGCGTGGGTTTAGAATTAGTTTCGTTCGCCTTTTCGCCGTTCGCTGTGTAAAGCGCCGCAGGCAGAATGCTAGTAATACCTAAGTCTGATCACCTCCGCCAAATACTTCGCGTAACGCAACACCTGTCTCGTATAACCATACTCGTTATCATACCAAACATAAAGAATCATCGTCTTTTTGTCTGGCGAAACGATTGTTGCTTGACTATCGAAAACAGAAGAACATGGATTTCCAATTACGTCAGAACTTACAAGTTCATTGGAGAACGCGTATTGAATCTGTTCAACAAGATTTCCTTTCAAAGCGTACTTGCGAACAATTTCATTCACTTCTTCTTTGCTTGTTTCACGTTTGATCGTGATATTCAGAATAGCAAGAGAAACGTTCGGTGTAGGTACACGAACAGAATTGGCTGTGAACTTTCCTGATAATTGTGGCAATACTTTCTTCAAAGCACTTTCTGCACCGGTTTCTGTGATGACCATGTTCAATGCAGCTGAACGTCCACGACGATATTTCTTGTGGTAATTGTCGAGAAGATTCTGGTCGTTCGTATATGAGTGAACGGTTTCAATGTGTCCTTTCTCAACACCAAATTCTTTTTCAACAACGAATAGAATTGGCATGATTGCGTTCGTAGTACACGAAGCAGCTGAGAAAATAGTGTCGTCGCCTGGTTTTACATTTTCATGATTGATTCCGTAAACTACGTTAGGAACATCACCCTTCGCTGGAGCAGTAAGAAGAACTTTTGAAATTCCTTTTGCTTTCAAGTGACGACTTAGTTCAGGACGATCACGGAAAACTCCGGTATTGTCAATGAGAAGTGCATTGCTGATTCCGAATGCTGTGTAGTCAACATCTTCCGGATTTTTCGCATCGATCATATGAATGGTATGACCATTGATGATTAATGCTTTGTTTTCAAAATCCTCAATGATCGTTCCAGGAAAAGGCCCATGAACAGAATCCATACGAAGCAAATCGGCTCGCTTTACAATTTCTTCATTGCTGTTTCCGCGCGTAACGATTGCGCGCAGACGAAGTTGATCTCCTTTTCCTGCTTGTGCAATTAATTCTCGTGCAGCCAATCGTCCGATTCGTCCAAAGCCAAACAACACCACATCTTTCGGAGTGATAGAATGTTTGTCTTCACCAATGAAATCTGCGAGTTTAACCGTAATAAAATCGCTCATTGACTTAAACTTCGTCGATTCTTCAGCCCATTCAGCACCGAGACGACCAATATCAATTCGTGAAGGAGCAAGCTCCATATTCACCAACACGCCTGCGAGTTTTGCAGTGTCTTTCACATCAAGATTTCTCTTCACAATATCTTTCGCATACTGATGAAGATTCATGATTTCAGAAGGACTGCGATCGATCAATTGATTGCGGAAAAGCATCAACTCAACTGATTTCTCGAACCAAAGATGTCCAATGTGACTGATCAGATCCAGCGCCGCTTTTTCGTTTCCGATCCAGTCGTTCAATTCGTCCTCGTAAGATTTTCCTTTGCCTTGTTTAGGCTCCATCGTGTTAAGTGTCATTGTGTGTGTAATTTTATTGTTCTGTTGTTGTCACCTCGACTCCGCTCGGTCTGACAATTGATCTTGATTCGGGGAACTTGTCAGACTGAGCGGAGCCGAAGTCGGGCAAGGGGGGCAAAAAGAAGAGCCGCAAAGATTTCGGTGCTTTTTGGCGTTCCCGATTTCTTTGCGGCTCTCATATACTCAGTCCATTTTGTCTTAGCCTAGATACGTTTTCAGAAGTTTGCTTCTTGAACTATGGCGCAGACGGCGAATTGCTTTTTCTTTAATCTGACGAACACGTTCGCGAGTGAGATCGAATTTTGCTCCGATTTCCTCAAGCGTTAAGCCGTGCTGACAACTAATTCCGAAGAATAGTTTGATTACATCACGTTCGCGTTCAGTTAGCGTGGACAAACTGCGTTCGATTTCTTTCTGCAATGATTCGTTCATCAACAAACGATCTGCGCGTGGCGAATCATGGTTGACAATTACATCGAGAAGGCTATTGTCTTCACCATTCAACAAAGGAGCATCCATTGATACGTGACGTCCTGAAACACGCATTGTATCAGCAACTTTATCTTCCGGAAGTTCAAGAACACGTGACAACTCTTCAGCTGTTGGTTCGCGTTCGTATTCTTGCTCGAGGCGTGAATATGCTTTGTTAATCTTGTTCAATGAACCAACTTGATTCAATGGAAGACGAACAATTCGTGACTGCTCAGCCAAAGCCTGAAGAATTGACTGACGAATCCACCATACAGCGTAAGAAATGAATTTGAAACCACGAGTTTCATCAAAGCGTTTTGCTGCTTTAATCAAACCAAGATTTCCTTCATTGATCAAATCGGGAAGACTTAATCCCTGATTCTGATATTGTTTAGAAACTGAAACGACGAAACGAAGGTTGGCTTTTACCAATTTAGCAAGAGCAATTTCATCTCCATCGCGTATACGTTTTGCAAGGACCACTTCTTCCTCTGCGGTAATCAGCTCTTCACGACCGATCTCCTGTAAGTACTTGTCCAACGACGCGCTTTCACGGTTGGTGATCGATTTGGTGATCTTTAGTTGTCTCATTCGAAATTGTTTAAGTTCTGTTAAAAGAACGCGAAAAATGGCCTTTTTATTGCAATTTTCAGGTCACAAAGGTACGACCTCAGAAGGCCAAAGGCAATAGGCCAGCCCTATTTTTATGAATAAAGTGTTAACCACTTGATAATGATACGTTAACGACACCATTTATTCGTTCAACGGTACCAATAATCCGATTAATGTTACAATGCAAGTGCATAATAGGCGCGCTGCCCATTGGGATAAAGCCCTTCAATCAGTATTCCTCCTTTCTTTTTCTCAAGAATTTCTTTCAACTGCTCCGGGTTCAAAATTGGTTGCTTATCAACCGCAGTAACAATGAAACCTTCTGCGATTCCTGCGATACGAAGCTTGCCGTTGTTTAGTTTCGAAATTTCAACGCCTGATTTGAGACCCAAGCTTTTAAGTTTCTCATGCGGAACTGAAGACAACGTTGCACCAAGAGCTTCTGCTTCCTGATTTTCTACTTCTTCTTTCTCAACAACGTCAGTTGTGTTGTACTTGTTTTTCAAAATCGTTTTTGCAGTCTGTTCAGCGCCTTTCCTGCTGTACGTAATGCTAACTTCATCGCCTGGACGGTGACGATTTATCTGCTCCTGCAACTCGGCAACATTGTTGACTTTTACATTGTCTACTGCTGTAATTACATCACCTTCACTAAGATTAGCATCTTCTGCAGCACCATCTTTCATCACGCCAAGAACATAAACTCCAGAAACTTTATCCAGATTTTTCGCTTGAGCAAGACTCGCATCTACGTCCTGAATATTTACACCAAGATATCCGCGTTGTACAGTTCCGAATTCTATCAGATCATTTACAATTTTCTTCACAAGATTAGCGGGAATGGCAAATGAATAACCTGTAAACGTTCCGTTTTGAGAAGCGATTGCTGTGTTAATTCCTATCAATTGTCCAAGCGTATTGACCAATGCTCCTCCTGAATTCCCGGGATTTACAGCTGCATCTGTTTGGATGAACGACTCAACAGCTCCGGCTCCAATTCCATTTCCTCCAATGATATTGATGTTTCTTGCTTTAGCGCTTACAATTCCTGCGGTAACGGTCGACGTCAGATTAAATGGATTCCCAACAGCGAGAACCCATTCGCCGATCTTGACATTATCGGAATTGCCCCAACTTAATAGTGGTAAATCTTTCTCCTCTATTTTAAGAACAGCAATGTCAGTATTGGGATCTGCTCCAACCAACTTCGCTTCATAAGCGCGCTTATCATTTAACGTAACCTGAATTTCTTCAGCTTGTTCAATCACATGATAGTTCGTTACAATGTAACCATCGCTGGAAATGATGACACCTGATCCACTTGACTGTTGCTCCTGCGGAACAGTTTGCATTCCATTCCCACCAAACATTCCCTGGAAAGGATCAAAATAAGTTTGGGTAGTTGTAAATTTTGTCATGACGTGCACTACCGCGTGAACGGTTTGCTCAGCTGAGGGAGTAAAATCAGGAAGTTTCGCTCCATTCATAGATGCAAATTGTGCGGGGACATTTCCATCGATTGAAGTAAGATTGTTCGCGTCTTGGAAGAAGATTCGATCAATGCTGAGAGCAGCAATTCCGCCAGCGAGTGCAAGAGTAAAAGGTAAGATGTAGCGTTTCATATTTTTTGTTCTTATTTGCCACGAAGACACGAAGTCACAAAGAATCAAGATAATTTTCGTTTCAAGCGGAACAGTCCACTAATGTTTTACAGAATACTTAATCCCGATTTGCATATTTATGAGGCGCGATTCTATCACTTCGTGAAACTTTGTGCCTTCGTGGCAATTTATTCTTCTTTCTTGTATAACTGCAAATTGTATTCCTTTGTTACACCAACAGGCTTGATTTAACATCATTTGCGTATCAACTGTCAAAACGACAAGTACCACCATCGCCTCGTTCATAATTTGGTCTGACAAGCTGACATTATCTGACATTGTTTTTCGTAAATTCACACCGTAAATGTCGCTACGCAGTCGCTATCGTCTTCATCATTTTGGAAATCGCCTTCAGGTATTTTTCTTAGGATTCCTGCTGGGCATAGTTTTGGGTGGCGGATTCTTTCTCCTAAAGTTGGATGGATTTGTAAAGGATCTCGCGCTGGAGAAAACTTTTACAGATCCAGGGCAAGACGAGGTTGTAGTAAATGATTCGGATTCTGACAAAAAGAAGAACGATAAGAAGAATAATAAAAAGGTCGTTGACAACACAACACTCGTTTTGGACTCTGCCAATCTTGCTTCTGAAGGAGATAGCTCTTTGCCTTCCGTATTTAATACTGATGGTAGTGACGAAATTGTTGTTCGGAAAGATGAACTTCTCGCAGAGAAAATTGTCACCTTGATTAATCTTGATGGAACCAATCTCATTGACAGTATTCGAAGCAAAGAGGCCGGTATAAAAGAAGATCCAGGGAAGTCAATGACTATCGAGTTCTGGCAATCGCCACTGAATTACAAAGGATATAAGTTGAGCCGAAGCCGATTAGTACTTTTTGGATTTGACTCAGATGAGCAGGTTTCACTTTATCGTCTGGAAAGTACAATGTTCATGAAAACATCCAATGGAGTTTTTCGCTTAGAGAATACTGCTGATTTTCGTCAATTGGAAAGAGTTACTGACGAAGCTTTACTCGCCAAACTACCATGATTCTTTCTTTTTCAAAATACCACGGAACGGGCAATGATTTTGTGTTAATTGACGATCGTTCTAAAACTTTTCCGGCAGATAATATTGAACTGATTGCACATTTATGTGATCGACGTTTTGGTATTGGTGGCGATGGACTGATGTTGTTGAGAAAGCACCCGTCGTTGGATTTCGAGATGATTTATTTCAACGCAGATGGGAAGCCAGGATCCATGTGTGGGAATGGAGGAAGATGTATCAGCCGTTTTGCTGCGGACATTGGAGCTGTTACAAAAGATCATGTTCATTTTATGGCAAGTGATGGCGCACACGAGGCGATCATTGGAAAAAACACCATCAAATTGAAGATGACGGATGTGAATGAAGTGGAAGCAGGTGATGGATTCTTTTTCCTGAATACAGGTTCTCCACATTATGTGAAATTCGAATTGAACGTTCCTGAGTTGGACGTGTATTCTAAAGGCAGAAAGATTCGCTACAATGAGCGGTTTGCGAAAGACGGAACCAACGTTAATTTCGTTGAAGCAAATCCGGATGGAATTTTTGTTCGCACCTACGAACGCGGTGTAGAAGACGAAACGTATTCGTGTGGTACTGGTGTTACAGCTTCAGCTCTCGTTGCAGCGGTAATTGGAGTAGGTGGAGTAACCAAATCGTGCAAAGTGAAAACAAAAGGAGGAAATCTTCTTGTTCATTTTGAAAGAAGTCAGGACGGCTTTAAAAATATTTGGCTGGAAGGACCTGCTGCCTTTGTTTTCAAAGGTGAAACATCGTTATGAAACCAATTGAGAGCATCGTTAATACAGATCGACTCAATTATCTGAACATTGGGTTGATGTTGCTTTCATGTGGTGTTGCATTTCTGATTCCTTTCGAGTTATTCCTAATCGCCTATGCTGTTTTGGGACCGGCACATTATCTCACTGAAATTTCCTGGTTGCATGAACGAAAGTATTTTTCGAAGGGAAAACTTGATTTTGTATTTCTTGGACTTGCCGCGATTGCTTTGTTCGTCACGGCATATGTTTTGCGTCCAGCGGAAATAATTGAACCTCGAACCAGTCAGATTGTTTCCACTGCGTTGGTTTATGTATCATTTGCTGCGGCGCTTGCCATGGTCATTTTGAAAACACCTTTTCATAGGTTCATTGCTGTTGCGATCATTATGCTTTCAGCGGTAATTTCAAAAAACGCCATGATCTTTTTCTCTGTTTTTCTGCCAACATTAATTCACGTTTACATTTTCACCGGAATGTTCATGTTGTATGGAGCGTTGAAAGGAAGAAGTAAGTCCGGATATCTGGCATGCATAATTTTTGTTCTGATTCCATTTGTATTTATCTTTTTCCATCCCGAATCAATGGGAATTACGGACTGGGCACGACGCGATTATAGCAAATTTGAAGCCTTGAATATGTACATGCTCAATATCTGGGATAGTAATCTCTATACTATGCCGCCAACAACTCAAGGCGGGCTGGATGGACTGATCAGCGGAATCTATAACTCTACGGCTGGTGTTACATTTATGCGGTTCATTGCATTTGCAT
>CAZBYM010000097.1:7030-10794 GCA_964495745.1 uncultured Chryseobacterium sp.
CATATACTTATCATTATCTGAATTGGTTCTCGAAGACGACAATAATAAAATGGCATAACATTTCTAAACTTCGAATGGGTGTAATCGCCGCACTTTGGATTGGATCGGTGGCGTTTTACTATTACGATTACAAACTCGGATTCGACGTGTTGTTCTTATTGAGTTTCATGCACGTTTTTCTTGAATTTCCGCTTAACCATGTTACATTCATGGGAATTTTCACGGAGACCAAGGCGATTTTGGCTGGAAGATCTCAGCAACCGCAAGTAGCTAAAGGAAAGAAACGTTGAGCCATTTCATTTTCAAAAATGTTTTCCCCGCGAATGAAGATTTCCTTAGAAAGGGAAATTTCATTGTTGTTTTACAAACCGTGCGTGTGCCTCCACATTTGCTCATTTCTGTGAATGGCAAAACATGGTCGATATCCGTTTCAGGACAATTGCCGGAGGAACCTCTTGAGAAATTATTCGCTTACATTCACCGCAAGCAAATACCAACTATTTTCGCGGAATTATTGCTTCCGAACAATGTAAGTTCTGATTCATTTTGTGAAATGCTCAATCGTGCAGTTGCAAAGTATCCTGAAGTGCATGAAAATGAAATTTCTTGTCTGCACCCGATTCGGGATGTGGCAGCTGAGGTTTTTGGCAAAAGTGTTCTCGATGCCCGCTTTATTTTCGAATTAATTCCGGCCATTCAAAATGCGAATGGAATGGGCAGAAACTTTGGCTTTTACCTCGACGAATATCTGGATGCAGAACGGAATCTCGCGATGCCTGAATATACCGAGGATGACGTTGCTCGCGCCACATCTGAAGCTGCGAGACAAATTGTCTTAAACAAAGAATAAGAACACCCTTGTTTTGAGAATTTGATTCATTAACTTTAACGCTATGACCCAAATTCAATTACTGCTTGGTGAACGCATTCGATTGCGGGCACTGGAACCCCAGGACGTTGATACGCTTTACAAATGGGAAAACGATACGTCAATTTGGAAAGCGAGTAATACGACTGCACCATTTTCAAAATTTGTTCTGGAACAATATATTGCTTCTTCGCATATGGATTTGTATGTGAACAAGCAGCTTCGTCTGATGATTACGAATCGCGAAGGCAAGGATGTTGGGTGTATTGATCTCTTCGATTTTGATCCGCAACATCAACGTGCCGGAATCGGAATACTGATTGCAAGTCCTGAGGATAGAGGAAAAGGTTACGCTTCTGAATCGCTAACACTGCTGATTCAATATTGTTTTCACCAATTGCATCTGCATCAATTGTATTGTTCCGTTACTGCCGACAATCAAGACAGCGTACTCCTTTTTCAAAAACACAAATTCGTGATTACTGGAATTCGCAAAGAGTGGATTCGTGTAGGCGATACTTTCGTTGATGAATTATTGATGCAACTCGTTCGTAAAGGACATTAATCTAAATTCTATGCTGTTTGTCTGGAGAGGCTTTGGCCTCATTGTACCAATTGTATTTTTTATCTGCGCTTGGATCGTTTCGTATTGGTACGATGACACTCGTTTGGGAAATGCTTCTTTCATGGGATGGAGTTGCTTTTACACAGCAATTGTATTATTACTTCCGGGATTAGCAATGCTTTTCACAGATCCTGATGAAGATGGAGTAAAAAGAAAACATGATTTTTTCTTCGTGCCGGTTCTGTTTTGGGCGATTGGTTTGGGAGCACTATCCGCTTATCTGATTTACATTGGTCCGGGTAATCCTGACAAGGACGAAGTTGTGATTTCCGATTCAGATTCGCTCAGCGAGAAGATTGTGTTAACGCGCACTGTGAATTTCCTGAACTCATCTGATGACACACTCGAATGTATTGTTTCCAACGAAGACGGATTAGTTGCGAAGTTTCAGGTGGCTCCGCATTCTTGGGAAGAAGACGAGTTGAAAGAAGGAAGTTTTATTTTTGCCGGATTTGATCTCGATGGGAATCAAACATTTGAACTTCCGCGTGGAGAAATTAGTGGTGCAAGTGACGAATATGAAAAGATCCGTGGTAAGGATGGAGATTATTTTCAACGTGTTTTACGCGGGGCGACCGACAATCCGGATGCTTATGATGATGCATGGATCATTCTTGATGGTGAACGCAATTTGATGTTAATAGAAGTCACGGCCATTTGTGGAGAAAGTTTTTCCAAAGACGAAATCATGAACATGCCCTGGATTACGCAGCTTGATTCGGTGTACGACGGAAATGATTTGATCGAACCGTTCGTGGCGCCGCGTAAAGGGTATAGTGGTGTACAGGTTCTTGAACCTGGTGATGTTTTGCCGGCCAAAATTGGTCGCAAAGAAAAAGTGTATGCATTGATGTCTGTTCCCAAGGACAAAGAGATCACAAGCGAGTATATTGCTAAGAGAATATTTGCGGTATTTTTCGAGGAATGAAAATCAAATTACTTCTAGTTATTGGTTTGGTTGGTGTGGGAATTTATCTCGTTATTCCGTCTTGTGGGAATTCCAGTAACGAAATAAATGCTGATAGTACTCATTCTAAATATCTCAATCATTCAGACACGGCCTACTATGTAGGAATGGATCAGTGTCGCTCGTGCCATGAAAATATTTATCAAACATTCATTCAAACGGGAATGGGTCAATCGTTTGATCATGCAACCGAATCGAAAAGTGTGGCGCATTTCGGTCCGAAGGACTCCTTTGGGAGAAAAGAATCTCTGATTTACGATGATGACAAAGATTTCTGGTACGAAAGTTATTTTCAGGATTCTTCAATGTACATCCATGAATTTCGACTGAAGGGAAAAGATACAACGTATTCACGCACTGAGAAGGTAGAATATATCGTTGGTTCCGGGCAACACACGAATTCGCACATGTACAGCGTGAATGGATATTTCTTTCAAATGCCAATGACCTATTACGCGCAGGATGGAAAGTGGGATTTGCCTCCGGGATTTGAAGGAGGATTCAATTCTCGTTTTTCCAGAAAAATTGGACTGGAATGTATGAGTTGTCACAATTCGCTTCCTGAATTTGTTCTTGGTTCAGAAAATAAATACGAATCGGTTCCCAACGGAATTGGATGCGAACGTTGTCACGGTCCAGGTTCCATTCACTTGAAAGATAAACTCGCAGGAAATAAAGTGGATACATCAAAGTATATCGATTACACGATTGTGAATCCGGGAAAACTTTCTCCTGAGTTGCAATTCGATGTTTGTCAACGTTGCCACTTGCAAGGAAATGCAGTATTGAAGCCAGGAAAATCATTTTTCGATTTTCGTCCGGGAATGGAATTGAATTCGGTGATGACTGTATTCATGCCGAAATACGAAGGAGCAGAAGACCAATTCATCATGGCTTCACATGCAGAACGCTTGAAAATGAGCGAGTGTTTTATTCAGACCGAAAACAATCGAGAAGTCAATTCAGATTCACTTCGTCCGTATAAAAATGCGCTTACTTGTGTAACGTGTCACGATCCGCATGTGTCGGTAAAGTCAACTGGCGACGCAACATTCAATGCTGCATGTGTAAATTGTCACAAAGGAGGCAAGATGCAATTGATTTCTTGCAGTGATACAGAAGAACATCTCGCAGCTACAGAAAATAACTGCGTTTCCTGTCACATGCCGAGGACGGGTGCGATTGATATTCCGCACGTGACAGTTCACGATCATTTTATTCGTAAGCCTTCGCCTGGTGGTATTGTGAATGAAGCGGATAGTATTGCGAAATTTCTTGGGCTCTACGCTGTGAACGAGAGGAAT
>CAZBYM010000098.1:0-10776 GCA_964495745.1 uncultured Chryseobacterium sp.
GCTCGAATTCTCGGCATTCCGGAATAATGCAGCTCCACGTTATTCCGTTTTGCAAATGCGTCACCAAATTCCTGAACTTTTGCTGCCACTATTAATCGATTTTTGGAATTCATCGCATCGATCTTTACAACCTTTCTATTGTTCTCGTAATAGGTTGTATCCTTTTGTGAAAATGTAACGGCCATTACAGTTACATGCTCCTTTTTATTTATGATGAGCCCTTCGTAAAATGGCAGCGACAGAATTTGTTTTTTTATACTGTCTACTTCCTCTTGTGTTTTGGGTCTGGAAGAAACGACCGGCATAAAATCAAATTTTTCAAGACTGTCATTAACTACGATCGTGTATAATCGTGCAGTCGACAGTACATTTTCAATTCCCGGAATATTCTTTATGGAATCATTGAGATCATACCAGAGTTGAAATTTTTCCAATTCCCACATCGTGGAATCCTGAAAGCCTATCACAAGTGTATTGCCATCTTCTCCATATCGGGCCTTGAAAGCTTCGTAATCTATGTACATGGGGTCATCCAACGGAAGTACGCGCGGATACTTATAAGACAGTTGGAGTCTTTGTATCGCTTCCCATCCCATAAAGCCGGTAATAACCAGCACCACGAATAATAGTGCAACGCGACGACGCAAGATCAAGTGCGATAATTTAACCCACATATAAATTCAAATTATTTGAAAATGGCAGTTGTTGAAAGTGGTTGCTGATTCTAAATGTAGATAATGCAGTGTTATACTGTGAATTATTTTCAATATTGAGGTTCATTCTGAATTGGTCCTGGCGAATAGTGTAAAACTAAAATTTGAATTGTTGAAATGGACAGAGGCTAATTTCTACGAATGGTTTTTACATACGCAACGGTCTTTCTAAGTCCTTCGCTGAGCGGAGTTACAGGTAAGCCAAGTTCTTGAATTGCCTTGTGAGATGATAGTTCCCAGTTGTAATTGCCTTTGGAAATCCATTTTGGAGTAATGGAAGGTTCCTTGCCAAATCGCTCAGCAAGTAACAATTGAATTCTTGCGAATGTTAATTGTACCCACACAGGAATACGAATCATTTTCCGGTCTATCCCCGAAGCTTCACCCAATTTAGAATAGAAAGAAATGTAATCGTGGTTCTCTCCACCGAGCAGATAGGTATGACCTTTTCTTCCTTTTTCCATTGCAAGGATGTGTCCTAAGGCTACGTCTTCTATGTAAACATAATTGCCAATTTCTTTTCCTGTTCCCGGATAGACTCGCCATTTGCCGTTAACATATTTGTCAATCATGAGCGTTATGGATGAGGCTGGACCTGATAGAAATGGACCATACACCCGTGACGGAGAAACAATCACAACATTTAAATTGCAATTGTTCACAAAATCTTTTACACGGGATTCTGCCATGGATTTAGATCCCTCGTATTCGTTAAAAAAGTCCAGTTCACGGACTGTGTCTTCCGTAATTGTGTTACTGAGTGATGGCCCCAGGACTCCGGCAGTACTGGTGACCACCACTTTTTCGATCTTATGTTTTACTGCCGCCTCCAGAATATTTACCGTGCCCGTGACATTTATTGCATAGAATTCACCTGAATGTTTTGCCCACACCTTCGCGCAAGCAGCTAAATGGTACACTTGTTGGCATCCACTCATTGCTTTATCAATACTTGCTTTATCCGAAAGGTCGCCCTGGAAATATGTCAGGTTGTTTAGAGATTGGGCTTTAGCTTTTTCTACTGATCGGACCAGCGCATGAATGGTATGCCCTCTTTCTGCAAGCATTTTAACAAGATGCTGACCAATACTTCCTGTTGCCCCTGTTACGAATATTTTCATATGCATTAGTTTGTTCTAATTATTTGTGAGGCGAGATTCAAAATGAAATCGGTTTTTTCTTTGAAGTAACATTGGGTACAGATTGAAAAAGACAGAAAAAAGGGTGAGAAGCCAGAAATTCATCATTTGCCCTGAGCGCAAATACAGAAATTGGGGTATAAGGGTTAGAAAGATCGCAAACAGGTGTGATGTTTCAGATTGTTTAGTTTCTTCCAGAAAAACCCTGAGGTAGTCCTTACTTCTGCCTTTCAAGTAAACTCTTGAATTGGCATGGCGCAAAAAGGAATTGACGAGAATTTTCCTGAAAATGGAAACCCCGAGAATCCTGAAATACTTTTCGTTTTCAAACGGCCGGTTTTTGTAATAACATGTCGGGAGCCGGAAATACTTAAATGTCTGGAAAAAGAAAAAACAAAACAGGATGGGAGCCAAAGATTGAATCAACGTGATTGAAATCTGGATCAAAGGGGATTTTACGTTTGCCGAGAATGAAAACAAGACTGTCTCAAGAAAATACAGCGGAACAAAAATCAACACAAGGATCAGGATTTTAATAAAGATGCTGTATTTCTGAAACATAATCGGGATTATTGAAATGGTTGTTTGTGATCTTGTCGTTAAATCTTTGGCAGATCATCAATTTCTTTCATGAATTTGTAATGATACCAATTCGCAATATTCTGACTTAGCCAAAGTGGGTCATCAATGGGCAGACCATGTCCCGCGTCAGGGTGCCAAACCAGGGTGCCACCAAATGCTCTGTGTATTTTGCTGATACACTCCGGACAGACCATTCGATCACCCTTTGACCCGATAATGAGAAGCGGGACTTCCGGTTTTTTGCCTTTTACTCCATACAAGACTCCTGCAAATGACTGTTTAAGAATGTTGATTCTAGACATTCTTCTTTTGTTCTGAATGTCCACCCATTCCTGCGTAAGCGACTTATATTGCGAAGGCTTGTTGCTGTTAACCTTTATGATCAATGCCTCCCTTTTTTCTACGTTATTGGTGAGCAATATTTTCAACATGTCCCATCTCACTGAGGGCTGTACGCGCTCTGATGATTTGCAAATTGTTTTGAAGCTGGCGTTAATTATTACTAATCCCTGAAAATCCTTTTTATATCTAATTACCCACTCCGATGCCAACATCCCGCCGAGAGAAGTGGCGCAGATAATATTCCTGCCTGGATTGTTTTGGAGGCCATGTAATATTTCCTTTCGCATGAAATCAACCATCCTTTTTATAGAGAACGATGCTTTTTCATGTACGTGTTTTCCCGCCCCGGGTAGATCCAATAGAAATATTTTGGCAGTAGGAATATGTTGTTGCAACTGGCCAACAAAAGAGCCCCAATGACCTGATTCCCGCGTCAGACCTCGAAGCAAATAAATGTTTATCGGGTCACTCATTATCGTTTGTGGTTTTTGGCGGATCAGCTTTGCTACTTTCTATTTTATTTGACGAAACGAAATGGATGTCAGGGTGAAACTTCAGCGCCGTAAAACAGTTTGTCCATGCCATTACAAGATGGACAAAAAATGCAATCCAGATAGTCCCCGATAACAGCGTTAATATGCATAGAACAAACCCAAACGGAATTGCACCTATGGTTTCATCCAGCCCCTTTGGAATGTGTGTTGCCGAGTACAGTGCAATGTTAATCGCAATTGCAGGCCATACACCCAACGATTTTACAAGCGGGAACAGGAGCGTACCTCTGAAAAGAAATTCATAGCCAAACAAAAATAAAGCCCATCCGAATGCTGTAACAAAAACAGTTTTTCTATCCCAGACTTTTGCTCTGATTTGAGGATAATTGATCAGATTCTTTTTCTTTTTTCCACTAATAATGGCTATTGGAATGACAAGAATTGACAAGCCAATAATCCAGACAAGCGAGAATAAAGAGGTTTGAGAAATTATTGTTAATCCATAATCTGACAATGAAAAATCAGGAAGCGCGATCAAACATATTGCAGAAGGAATCACACCCATTATCACAAAGCCAAAATACTTTGTAAAGAAGATATGTTTTACCGACGCCCTGTTGTAATCATATTTTGAATAGAACCAATTCTTTACTCTGATTGAGTTGGCGGTGAACCAGTAGATCACAAAGAACAGAAGAGATAATAGTATAGGCAAACAAGAACTTAACGTTTCCTGTTTCCATGAAAAAGCAATAGGCGGAGGTTGGTACATATTTATTATTTTGTTAGGTAACCATTGCACTTAAACCATTCGTAACATTCCAGAATAGCGACTTCGATTGGTGTTTGTGGTAATAGCAATTCCTTTCGCGCCTTTTCAGCGGAGTAAAAATGGTTTTCGCAGGAAATTCTAGCTAATTCTTTTGTAACCTCGGGCTGATATCCCAAAGTTTTAGCAAGAAATGAGTTGAGTGTCCCATAGGTTTTAATTACTGAATCAGGTAAAACCCGTTTGGGTGCTTTCGCGGAAATAACTTTTGCTATGGTGTCAAAAGCCTCTTTATAACTTAGGTTGGAATTGCCCAGAATATAACTTTCACCTACTCGTCCCATTGTAATGGCGTTGGCCATTGCTGTAGCAACATCTTTAACATACACGAAATTTTTTCCTCCCGAAGAAACGGCAGGAATCTTATTGTTATGAACGGCCAAAATCATAGCGCCGGACCCCGGTTTTGAATCGAAAGGCCCGATCATGAAAGTTGGGTTAACGACAATTGCCTTGAGCTTATTAGTTTTAGTCGCCTCAATTATTAATGATTGCGCCTCGTTCTTTGAATCAAGATAATCCAATCCAATCTTCCCATTTGAATAGGATCTGATTTCATTTCCGGGATTCGAGTGACAATTTCCAGAACCAAATGACGCGGCTGTTCCAACATGGATCAATCTTTTAACAGAGTGTTTTAGTGAAGCGGCGATGACATTTCTTGTACCCTCCACGTTAACCCGCACAACATTTTTATTTCGGGCAGGAAACATACTGGTGGAGGCGGCACAATGGATAACAACATCATGTCCTTCCAATATTTTATCGAGCATGTCCGCATATAAGATGTTGCCAAAATATTTTTTTATTTTAAGTCCTTCCAGAGTAACCGGCTCTTTACCGGGTTCAAGTAAAACACTCACCTCGTAATTCCTGCTTAATAATTCTCTGACCAGATTACTTCCGAGCAAACCATCTGGCCCGGTAACCAAAATTTTCATAGCGTTCGTTTTTACAGGTTATTGAAACTTAACTCCATTACCACTCAGATTATTAAACAAATGGTAATTTGAAGAGACAAACCTAGCCAAACATGAGCCAGACGAAAACGAATTAACGCTATGTAGCTTCGTGGATTTGCAGGATTCAATTATTCATGGCAGAGAACATATCTTGAGATTTGCACTTTTGCGTATTATGCAAAACTGAGCACTTTGAACGCGAAATAGATTACAGATTTATTTTGAGAGGTCACCCGACTTGATTGATCGGATTGTCCTGGAAAGGTCGTGTTGCTATTTGATAAATAGGAAGATTATTGCTGCTTGGATTCGCTCAAAATTCTCCAACAGCCGGGTCGAACTCACAATCCTTCCGGGTACACTTAATTCAGAGAAGAAATTCTCTGACTTTTTTGCTTTTTCTACTTCACGACTATTTTCTCAATATCTCCTTCCGCAGATTCTCTCCCACAAATCAACAAAACTCTCTTTGAAGTTGGTATTTTCTCCATTGGCTTGCTTCATCCCCATCATTTCTTCTCCGTTATTTTGAAACAGTTTGTAGTGAAAAATGAACGTTTTTTCCAATTCGTTTTCCCGCATGTTTGTCCTGCCAAACTTTACGGCATAAACATTCAGCGTATCGCCATTTGCTTGTGCAATTGTATAAGGATCACTAAACCATTGAAGGATCTCTATGTCTTTTTTGCTTTTACATTGTTCCATTAAATGCACATTGCGCGGATAACTGTGCCATGTGATTGGATTATCCCGGTGCAGCAAACTAAACTCCCCAATAAAAACGGTGCTGTCATTACTGCCGACAGCATACCATAATACATTGTTGAGCATCGTTGGATTTGTCATGTGAGCGGTTAGGGGAATATTATTTTCCACGATCGACTCCTGAACAATATGTTCGGCCCGTGCTTTATTCACAAAAGTAAATCCAAGGTAAACGATGCAATTAATTAAAGAGGCTCGCGCAAGTTTGTTCCTTCGCACTGCATTCTTCTTGTGAAAAACAGCAATCAGGATCATTATTAACATCGGTAACGTAAATAACAGATCAACAATCGCGAGGGTGTTCAATGAGTAATTTTCATTGCTGAAAGGCAGTAATAATTGCGTTCCAAAATTTGTACACCAATCAAGAAGGGAATGCCCCCACAAACAAGCCAGCATAAATACCAACATCCTTCCGAAGGAAACTTTGTTCTTAAAAAGTTTAAACAACAACCACGCTATTGGTATCGCATATAACGCTTCTATAAATAAGGAATGTGTGTGCGCTCTATGTTCGCACATATAAGCACGTGGATCGCTCAGCCCGGTGTAAAACAAATCAAAGTCAGGTGCACTTTTCGCAACAGCTCCCAACAGCATTCCCCATCGTCCTATTTTCTTCCCCAAAAGGGTTTCGCCAATTGCAGCCCCAATAACAATGTGTGATACCGAATCCATGAATTAGTTGCAGCGCATTTTTTCCGATTTTTATATCTCCGAATTACCTCTCAGGCAAACGGATGAATGAAGATCGTGAAGAATAAATGATCTGCGCTAATTAATCCTTACAAGTGTGCATTGGAGTTCCTGTCCAAGCTTAGAGCCATCGAATCTCTGATTTTCTTCAAATCCTTCTGCAAAAAGTTCGAACTCACAATCCTTTCGGGGACTAAAAAAATAGCAACGATATTTCATTGCTCTTTTCTTTTGATTTCTTTCTGGAGTTATTAATAATAACTGATTACAATTCTCCTATTCTGAGTAATCGCTTCCGGTACAATCACCTCGCGGTGAATTTTCACTTCCCGTAACGCTGGAAGTTCAACAAGCCACCCTGGCAATTCCTTTAGTGCCGGACAGTTCAATGAAAGTGAACGAAGTCGATCCATTTTTCGAACACACCGCGGAAGTTTACGCATGTAACCATCTTGAATCACCAGAAATTCTATTGGGTTATCGCTCAATGGCCGCAGTAAACGTTTTGGAGAAATCCACACTACATCCCGGATAATGTTAACCGAGCGGAGGTTCTTAAATTGACGTAAACCCAGTGGTGCAACTGGGATATCGTACCAGAAATCAGCTTCAGTTGCATTCACATAGGCCGGGTTTTTTCGTTCACGCCATCGTCCATATTCGAAAATGAAAAGTGAACGATCATCACCATGCGAAAGATCTGGCGTAGCCTTGTATTGTGAATTGAATTCGCCGTGTACATCTTGCACAAAGCGCTTTCTGGATTTCATTCTTGAATCACCGGGGAAAACAATTTTCCAACCTTTGATTTTCACCGAATAGTATTTTCGTATTGTATCCGTTAAGAGCAGACCGGAAAGACGATTGCTCACCATCAACACTTCGAGGACTAGATCGTGTTCTTTGAAATGTGAACTCCAGCAATACAAAAAATGCAACTGATCACAACCTGCGAGCCCAACCGGCAAATTCTTAATACGGTTAAGTGAAACATCAAGTGTTTCCAGCGAGTCCAGCTCTTCCATTCCTTCGGGCAATTCTGTAATCCAATTCCATTGCAGTTCGAGATGTCGGAGGTGATTCAGTTTTACGATTTCATCCGGGAGTCCTAACAGCCAATTGTGATCGAGGTAGAGATAGTGCAATTTCAGCGACAAGATGGAAGCAGGAAATGTCCGGAGTTGACAACCGGAAAAGCTCAACCACTCGAGTCGACTCAAACCTTCAAATCCTACCGGCAGTTCTTTAATGAAATTGTAACCGAGATTCAGGTGACGGAGTTTTTTCAGATTGCATATTTCTGCCGGTAAATCACGAATGCCGCATGCAGTTAATTCCAAGTACTCGAGATTGTGTAATAAAAAAACCGGGTTAACCGCCGACATATATCCCCCACTTACTTTGAGTGTAGTTAATTGGGTCAGTGCTACCATTGTACTATCGAAACAATCGTTGCCGCCGTAAGGACACGAAAGCACCAGTGTCTTCAGATTTGGAAGCGCTGCAAGAATAGTATAGAACTGCTTCCAGTTCATACCTCGGACGTCCCTCATTACAAATGACTCAAGGCTGTCAAGATAAATAAGCGACAAAGGCAATTCGCTCAGAGTGTCTTGGTAGTCGCGCGCTTTGATGGTAAGCGCTTTTGTTCGCTTATACTTTTCGTGGTCGTCGAGCAGATTTAACTCGTCATGATAAAGAACGACATGCTCGTTCTCCGTTTTGAATGCGGAGCCAAATGTTTGTGGAATGGTGAAATAACTTTTGTCTACACCACCAGCAATTGCTGTTGAGAAGCCAGTACTGAAAAGTATGCAGATCCAGCTAAACTTTATCACGAGTAAAAGACGAGGCAAGAGTATTGCAGTTGCTTCAGCGATGTTAAATAAAATACCCGACATTCGCAGTGACAGAACAATTTTTGTTTCCTCTCTGCTTTTGATACATCGAATAGAATATGCCACGTAAAACGCTCATCATCCAAGGCGGAGGCTTCCGATCCGCATTCAGCGCAGGTGTTCTTGATGCATTTCTCTCCGAAAACTACAATCCTTTTTCATTGTACGTTGGTGTTTCCGGTGGCGCAATTGCGATGTCTTATTTTCTCGCGAACCAACCCAAACATTGTGTCGACGCGATTTCATTTTTGTCGGCGAGCAAAGAGTATCTTGATTTTACGAGGGTGCTTACTGCAAAAGCGGTTGTTGATGTGAATGTATTCTATGACATCTCCAACAAACACATGCCTTTTGATTTTGAAACGGCAGAGAAAAATTCACACGGAAAAAGAATTGCAATAGTCATGACGAATCGTGAAACGGGACATCCGCATTATTATCATCCACGAAAAGAAACCTGGCAAGATGCAATTATTGCTTCATGCGCTTTCCCGTTTATTTCAAAAGGGAAACATCATGTTGATGGTGCAGAATACATGGATGGTGCCTGGAGCGATCCATTGCCGATTGAATGGGCTGTCGAACAAGGTGCTACTGACATTACCATCATTCGTACTTCTCCTCGCGAAGAGAAAATGGAAAAATCGTGGCTGGATTTATTCGGCGAAATTTATTACCGTAATAATCCCGGACTGAAAAAAGCGTTTTCAACGAACCACGAACATTACAATCGCGCAGTTGATTTTATTAACCATCCGCCGAAGGGAATTCACATTCGACAGATTGCTCCTGAATCACAACTGAAGGCCGGTGTGTACACAGATTCCAAAGTTCACATTCGCGAAGATCACGAAATGGGGTTTGAAATCGGGAAGGTGTTTTGTGAAAAGGCCCAGCGTTGATATTTTCTAGAGTCTATATTCGAAATTTACGGTTAATAATTAATCACCTTGTCGCTGTCTGCAATCCAAAAAGTGAGGTCTTTCATCGAACTCCACTCAACTCCTTCGATAATCTTAACATCTTTTAAGCCTCGCGCTTCACCACAGGAAGTACACATATTCACTTTAGCGCCCTTTTTCATGATCAGATCAAGCATGCGTTCAATATTATAATATCCATTGGGCGTTTGCTGGGACGAGAGTGCACATAATGCGCCATCGGCCATTAGAAAAACGCGAACCTCGGTTCCATCGTAATCTTTTTGAAATTGCATCGCGATTCTCAACGCATTGTACGCGTGTTCGTTTCCATACGGAGCAGAATTGATAATCAACAGTACTTTCATAACTAAAGTTTTTCCGGTAAATACAATTTGAATTTCCCCTTGGTTAGTTGCAATTTGTCGACATGACCCATTTGCTTTTTATCGTTGGTAAGAAGATGCATGTGCACAAAACTATCGTGGTGAATAAATACTCCCGCGTGTTCTGTTGAGAAGAATCCGGTTATTTCTACTTCTTTGTTGATGACAGAATACGTTTTCTGTCCTTGATGCGCTTCTTCCGGAGAGTGAACGATGCTGCCTGCAGGCAAATTTACAATATGAATCTTCGCGCTATCGATATTTCCAACAATGCGGAACGCAAAGGGACGCACACACTTTTTTGTAACCTGATCAAGATACAATTCAAGTTGGTGAATATTCTGTACACTGTCCGGAACTGCTACTTCAAACCAGTGCTCAACATTTGAATAAACGAAAAACGGAGCTTTGACCTGAAATGTTTCCTGAACAGTCATAGCAGAATCATTCACCACTTTCGACACGTAACATTTTCCATCCACAATTAGTATTTCTCCATTCAGAAATTCAACAGGTCCGAGCCCATACAAGTGCGACTTGTTGGAAATAGTATCCAGATTAATTGTTCCGGCCAATTCTCCTTTATGCATGACGTTTCTCATTTCACCAACAATAGAAACTGTCGGAATGTTTTTCTTGCCCGAATGTGCAGCATCGGTTGGCTGTGTGTTGTTTGCGCAATTTGTGAATAACGCAACAATCAATAGGAATGAAAAAGCTCTTTTCATAATTGTGAATTTTCTGGCCATGCAAAAGTGCCACCTTCCAAAAAGTAAACTTCGTTGGATGAATTTTCTCGCAAGTATTTGGCTGCGCGTTCGGAGCGACCTCCGCCTTTGCCACAGGCGGTAACAATTATTTTCCCGGGCTCAGGAATAAAGCTTCCCGATTCAATTATTTCTATTGGCAAATTTCCAGCGAATGAAATATGAAGTTCACCGTACTCTTCTTTGCTACGCACATCAATAACCATGACTTCCTTTTTCTTGTCAAGCAATTGTTGGAGTTGTTCAGCTGTTAAGCTTGTCTTAGTTGGCATCGGGAATCGTT
>CAZBYM010000099.1:0-10764 GCA_964495745.1 uncultured Chryseobacterium sp.
AGGCTGCAGATAAATTTAATCTTGCGAATCCAAACAAACCTAGATTTGTTGCAGGAGCGCTCGGACCAACGAATCGTACCGCTTCACTTTCTCCGGATGTAAATGATCCCGGATTTCGCGGAGTAAGCTTTGATGAACTTGTTGATGCATATACCGAACAAGCGCGCGGACTTCTTGACGGTGGAAGTGATTTGTTTTTGATCGAAACAATTTTCGACACGCTCAATGCGAAAGCTGCTTTGTATGCAGTACAGACGTTAAGTGAAGAAACAGGAATAAAAGTTCCAGTAATGGTTTCCGGAACAATTACGGACGCAAGCGGAAGAACGCTCTCAGGACAAACAACGGAAGCATTTTTGAATTCTGTTTCGCATGTCGATCTGTTGAGTGTTGGATTGAATTGCGCATTAGGTGCAGAGCAAATGCGTCCGTTTCTCGAAGAGATTGCTGCGAAAGCGCCGTTCTATGTAAGTTGTTATCCGAATGCAGGTTTACCCAATCAGTTTGGAGAGTACGATGAAACTCCGGAACAGATGGGAGAAAAAATTCGCGATTTTCTATCGAGCGGATTCATAAATATTGTTGGTGGATGTTGCGGAACAACTCCTGCACACATCAAACGCATTGCTGATATCGCGAACGGCACAAATCCACGACCGGTTCCGTACATCGATACGTATTTGCGTTTGAGCGGACTTGAACCCGTTACGTTGCGTCCCGATTCAAATTTCATGAATGTGGGAGAACGCACGAATGTTACGGGCTCACGAAAATTTGCAAAACTCATCATCGACTCGAATTATGATGAAGCGCTCACTATTGCACGCGATCAGGTGGAAGGCGGAGCTCAAGTCATTGACATCAACATGGATGAAGGAATGCTCGATTCTGAAGCAGCGATGGTTCGCTTTCTGAATCTTGTTGCAGCCGAACCGGATATTGCACGAGTTCCCATCATGCTCGACTCTTCGAAGTTTCATGTTATTGAATCGGGACTCAAATGCGTACAAGGGAAATCGATTGTGAATTCCATTTCCATGAAAGAAGGAGAAGCGGAATTCATGCGTCAGGCTAACATCGTGAGAAAATATGGTGCGGCAGTAATCGTTATGGCGTTTGACGAGAAAGGTCAGGCCGATTCCCTTGCGAGAAGAATTGAAATTTGTGAACGTGCGTATCGCATTCTCGTTGACAAAGTTCATTTTCCTCCGCAGGATATTATTTTCGATCCGAATATTTTTCCTGTGGCAACCGGAATGGATGAACACAGAAAAAACGCACTCGATTTTTTCAACGCCACGAAATGGATCAAAGAAAATCTTCCATTTGCAAAAGTGAGTGGAGGAGTAAGTAATGTATCATTTTCATTCCGTGGAAACGACCATGTGCGCGAAGCAATTCATTCTGCATTTTTATATCACGCAGTGAAGAATGGAATGGACATGGGAATTGTGAATCCCGGTCAGCTTCAAGTGTACGATGATATTCCCAAAGAACTTCTCGAACTAGTAGAAGACGTTTTGCTCGACAGGAACGATGACGCAACCGAGCGACTGATCACTTACGCTGAAAAAGTAAAAGGTGAAGGAGCTGGCAAAAAAGCAGAGAAGGATACAGCGTGGAGAAATGGAACCGTTTCCGAGCGATTGACACACGCGCTTGTGAAAGGCATTGTTGATCACATCGACGAAGATGTGGAAGAAGCGCGACAACAATTTCCAAAGTCGCTTCACGTGATCGAAGGTCCGCTCATGGATGGAATGAATGTGGTGGGAGATTTATTTGGTGCAGGAAAAATGTTTTTACCGCAAGTAGTGAAGAGTGCTCGTGTGATGAAGAAAGCGGTGGCGTATCTCACGCCTTATCTCGAAGCGGAGAAAGTTTCGGGAGAAGGAAAATCGGCAGGAAAAATATTACTTGCTACAGTAAAAGGCGACGTACATGATATTGGAAAAAATATTGTCGGCGTTGTTTTGGCGTGCAACAACTATGAAATCATTGATCTTGGTGTGATGGTTGCGGCCGATAAGATTATTGAAACGGCGAAGCGTGAGAATGTTGACATCATTGGATTGAGTGGATTGATTACTCCTTCGCTGGATGAAATGGTTCACATGGCGAAAGAAATGCAACGTGTTGGGTTGGAAATCCCATTGTTGATTGGTGGAGCAACAACTTCGAAAGTTCATACGGCTGTAAAAATTTCTCCACATTACAAACACGCTGTTGTTCATGTTCATGACGCATCACGAAGTGTTCCCGTGCTTCAAAGTTTGATATCCAAAGAACTTCGCGGGACATTCATGAAAGAAATCGAAGCCGACTACGATCGTGTGCGTGAACAAAACGCGCGTGCGCAAGGACAAAATAAATTTGTTTCAATCGCAGCTGCGAGAAAGAACAAATTTCCGATTGATTGGGACACACAAACGATTGTTGAACCAACTTTCATCGGAACAAAAATATTTCAGGATTATCCTTTGGAAAAACTTGTTCCGTACATCGACTGGACGCCATTTTTCCACAGTTGGGAAATGAAAGGAAGTTATCCGAAAATATTCCGTGATCCTGAACGTGGAGTAGAGGCGCAGAAACTTTTCGACGAGGCTCAGCACATGTTGAAGCAGATTGTCGCAGAGAAATGGTTGTCGGCGCGCGCTGTAATTGGATTCTGGCCAGCGAATACAGTTCATGAAGACGAGATGGAATTGTATTCTGATTCGTCACGTAAAACTGCAATTGGAAAATTCCAATCATTGCGTCAGCAAACACTGAAACCCAAGGGACATCACAATGTTGGAATTTCAGACTTTCTTGCACCAAAAGGTTTCGATGATTTTATCGGAGCATTCGCGGTTTGTACTGGTTATGGCATAGACGCGAAGGTCGCGGAGTTCGAAAAGAACCACGACGACTACAGCGCAATATTATTGAAAGCACTTGCCGATCGTTTGGCAGAAGCATTTGCGGAACATTTGCACGAGCGTGTGCGAAAAGAATATTGGGGTTACGTGAAAGATGAAAATCTCTCGAACGAAGATCTCATCAAAGAAGCGTATGCGGGCATTCGTCCTGCACCAGGATATCCAGCACAACCTGATCACACCGAAAAAGATTTGCTCTTCGAATTGCTTGATGCAGAAAAACAAATTGGTTTGATCTTGACAGAAAGCAAGGCGATGGTTCCAACAGCTGCTGTGAGTGGATTGTATTTTTCGAATGCAGAGTCGCATTATTTTGGAGTTGGAAAAATTTCCAGAGATCAGGTAGAAGATTACGGAAAGCGGAAGGGGATGAGTTTTATTGAAGCGGAGAGGTGGTTGGGGCCGGTGTTGGGGTATTGATCGATTGGCCGGTTATTGATTTCTGATTGGCTGATGACGCTGACAGATGCGGGTAGATTTCTGGAATTTATTAACTTGGGTGAAGTAAGCGGATGGTTCGCAAAGCGTACTAAATATGGCTGGCTGTGCGGGATGAATGTTCGTGTATAAACTGGCTACCAGCAACCCTAACAGACGACAAAACGACAGCATAAGTGAAGAAGAAAAAACATATCGGACAATTAATTTCTGTAAAATTTACAGGCAGAAAAACACCCATTTATGGTTATGTTGTTGACTACAATGACGACTGGACTTTAATGAAATATAATCCTGTTGACTACATTATTGACGGTTACATCATATTTCGACACAAAAACATTGAAGGTTTTCGCAGAGATACGGACGAAAAATGGAGAGAAAAAGTAATTAACCTCAAAGGACTTCAACCAACGGACAAAGACATTATCCCACTGACCGACCTTGAAACTATTTTAAGATATTTAACCGACAACTGTGGAGTTTTTCAAGTTTATACAAAATCAGAAACGGCTTGCTATTTAGGACGACTTAAATCAATCGACAATAAAGAACTTATTATGGACGACCTAAACCCAAAAGGAAAATGGGACGGACAAATGAAATTTAGAATTGGCGACATTAGAACAATTGAGTTTGACACAGACTATATCAATTCACTTAAACTCGTTTCGACAATTAAAAAGACGAAGAAATCATGACTGTGCGACATGACATAGAAAGAAGGGCAGCTGGTAACAGGCGTTTGGCAAAAAAGCGGGTTCAGTGCTTAAATGAAGTTTTGTGCTTCGTATCAAATTCAGTGCTGGTAGACAGTTTTGTGCTTCGAAATCGCCAACTTCTTGTAGCAAACCGTTGGCAGCAATGCATGAAAAATAAAATAAGGCTCACTTCTTCTCGTTATAAATCAAAGTAATCGGTTCGAATTCAAGAAAATGTTCAAATTAAACAACATAATAATTCCTGCATGTTTGCTTTTAGCATTAGCAAATCCGATGTTTGGACAGAACAATGCAAACTATGATATAAATGAACAAATTAATTCTAATGTAAACTGGAGTCAATACGACAAGAAAATTCGACCAGCACAAAAGGATTCTGCAATAAATTATCTATTCTTAAATTCTGATTATTGCTCATCAAGGAACAGTGGATTTTATGATAGTCTTCAATATTTTTCTTCGGCGCATTCTAAAAATATTCACTTGATTGACATTGATAATGACAAAGACCAAGACATAATTTTTGATGGCAAATCCTGTCCTGGTGTTGAAGGTGGAGTAGTTGATATTTATTTGAACGACAAAGACAATTATAAGAAAGTGCTTGCAGAATCTGGCAAAGCAATTAAAGTTGAAAATATGAATGGGCATTTTCTAATTTCAATTTATCAATACCCATGTTGTGCAGAAATACAAAATACAATAACAAATTTTTCATTTAACCAATCTCTGAATACATTTGACACAATATCAATAGATTTTTTTGTAACGTGCCAAGTTGGCAATGGCGAATTCATTCCAAAAAAATTAAAACCATCAGCCAAATTCAATTGCATTGCAGACTCAACTTATCTGAGATGGAAACCAAGCAATACAGAAAAGTGCATTCATGGAAATCGTGACATAACACTAGGAGTTGTGCTTCCAAAATCTATTTCTGGATTGGTATTATGTATTTCTCCGGATAAAGAATGGGCATTTGTAGTTTTAGATTATGATTCAAATATTTCCATTCATGGCGTTCATTCACCTAACACGAAAATGAAGACGATAACTAAGATCTATGGATGGCTTCCCTTAAAAGAAATAAAATGTGGAAACTGAAATAATTATGACTCACCGTTGACGGAAGTGTACTGCGCATAGCTAAACCGTTAGTGGCAACCGTCAAAGGAAATCTCCGACTATCTCATTAGACCTGACCTGTGCCTCAACTGCAACTAACTGGGCTACAAAATGAAAAACTATTTCTCCATCCTTATCCTGATTCTCGTTATTTCCTGCCAAAGTGAAAGTTCAACTTTCAGAGATGACATTTCAATTGAAATCAGCCTGTACGAAGACAGTGGTGTAAAGAAGGCATCAGCAATGCCGGTACTGGCCGATAGTGAGTTGATACCCTACAAAAGAAGATTCGAGTATCTGCTCCTGAACATTCCTGAAATACACGAGTTCGGCAGGATTAAGGAAAGGGACAGTATCAATTCATTGTATCCCGACACTACGGAAATTAAGCGCATTTACTTAGAAGAGTATTGTCGTGACCGAAATCTGGTAAGTTATTTCGAAGAAACATCTGCTGCTATCACGAATCCTGATTTTCAAAGAGAGAAAACGTATACCGTCGAGGAACTCATGGAAATTACTTCCAAGTTTTTCTATTGCGACCAGGTTAATCCAGACACAAGCGTTCAGATGCATGTTTGCATAGGCATCAATGGTTTGAATGAAACCAACGTGGAGAAAGACTATACTCTTCTTGCAGCTTTCTGCTATGAGGCTATATTCAGCGATTTGGATAACGATGATTCTCAAATCCGGAACGCGTATGTTTCTGAAAAGAAGGAATCTTGTGAGCAGTTCAGGAAAAACATTACAACGCTTGACAAGTATTTAGAAGATGTAAAACTGGACGTATTCAGTAGAATGAAAAGCAATTCCACATTGAAAGAAAAGCTTTTGGCTTATTATGAATTGAATAAGAATAACCTGGCATTTGTAATAGTTTATTGAGTACTACTAACACAAACCGCGATGAGAACGAACAAAATGTATTTGAAGAAAACGTTCATGTTGTAATGATTTGCGTTCAACGAAGTTATTTTCAAATTTAGCATCTTTCATGAGAAATTTTCTCACGTTGGAATTCTTACCTTTCACAGATGCGAAACGCACACTCCCTTGTTGTCTTGTTAATCGCGATCGGATGTTCTTGCTCCTGCAGTAGTCCGAGAGTTCCTTCAACACAATCACAAACATCAGTTGTTGCCTTTGATTCCTCCGCCCAAATCTCAGAATACATTGTCAGCGCATTTGAAGACGACAAAGGCAATCTATGGTTCGGAACTATGGCGGATGGAGTTGCGCGTTACGACGGTACATCGCTAACATACATATCCACGAAGGATGGATTAGTGAACAATACGGTCACGAGTGTAGTTCAGGATACAGCAGGCAACTATTGGTTTGGCACGCACGCAGGAGCTTCGAGATACGATGGTAAATCTTATACATCATTTGGTTCGAAGGAAGGATTGCATGGCGGCGCGTGCAAGTTTCTCGTAGATCAGCAAGGAACATTGTGGGCTGCAACGTATGACGGTGTATTTCGTTTTACAGGAAAATCGTTTGCTGAATTCGTCCTGCCAAATCCGGAGGTTGATGCAGTCTTTTATAATATTAATGTCGGATCAGTGTGGCGTATCATGCAGGATTCCAAAGGCAACATCTGGTTTGGAAGAGATAGTTATGGTGCTTGTAAATATGATCCGGACACTTCAGTCTGGAACACGTTCACACATTACACGAAGAAGGATGGACTCTGCAGCAATAGTGTGAGTCGCATAGAAGAAGACAAACAGGGGAATATCTGGTTTGGTTGTTTGGGGTCTGATTTTCCTGTAGCAACTAACGATGGTGGCGTGTGCAGATTGGATGCAGATGGAAGCAAGATCATGCAATTCCCGGAAACCGCCGGGTTGACGCAAAATAGCATCTATGGAATTTATTGCGACAATTCAGGAAAAGTCTGGATCAGTGCAGGAGGTGTGGGAGTTTATCGCTATGCTAATATGACATTCACTTTATTCAAAGAAACAGATCGTTCAGATCTTATTCCGAAGTTTTACGTGCAGAGTTTTCTGGAGGACAGTAAAGGGAATTTGTGGTTTGGATTTTCCGGAGGGCTTTTCCGGTTCGATGGAACGAAGTTCATGAATGTTACCCGCGGCGGACTGCGCAATTGAAATGTCAAACGCTGAATATCCAAAGCAACCATTCTTACTTCCCTTCGTCTACAGGTAGTACTAACTACCTGAGCATGAAAAAATATTTCCTTTTTCTGATTTTTTCAATGGTTGTTGCGGTTACTGTTTCTGCGCAAACCACATTTTTCAATCTCTATGGTTCAGCTGTTGGTGAAGAGGGTAATCGTGTGATCAATGTTCCTGGCGGCGGTTATGTTGTTGCGGGTGGAACAGATGCAGCAGGTTTTGGATCGAGGGATTTGGCCGTATGGAGAATGGATGCAAGTGGTAACGTAATGTGGTGCACAAAACTCGGTACTATTGAATGGGAATGGGTAAGAGATATTACTCCGATTTCAAGTGGAGGATTTTATGTAGCTATTGAATCCGTAGATCCATCTACTTGGCAAAACACTGCGACGGTCGTGACGAAATTAGATGCAAATGGAAGTATTTTGTGGACGCAGCAATACAGCACCTTAACTTACGCAGAGACTCGGGAAATCGAAGCAACTGCCAACGGAGGTTTTGTTTTTATGACAATGGAAGATTCTGGAAGTTACAACGGGTGTATAAGACTTATTTCCTGCAACTCTAGTGGTGGCATCTTGTGGTCGAAAATGTTTTTGACATCAGCATGGTATTACGCTAGTGCTCTGGTTCAGTGTGGTAATGGCGATTTTGTTATATCGATTACAAAAGTTGATGCATCACTGAATCACTATCTGTTATTAATGCGTGTTTCCAGTTCCGGTTCGCTTATTTGGTGCACCGAAAGTCCGGCATCATCCACCGAAGCCACTCAGGGAATGGTGTGTTCGGGAAATGAGTTTTACATTTCAACTGCGACTAATGGATTAACACATCAACTTTACAAATACAGTTCTACGGGTAGCTGTATTTGGGCTCGGACTATTTCGATACCTTCCTTTATCCACTACGGATGGGTTTATGGCATAACAGTTAATAATGGGAAAGTGTGTATGGTCGGAAATGCTCGGAATCTCGGAAATTATTACGAAGGTCACATTGAAGAATTTGACACGGCTGGCAATCTCCTGAATTCTGGTTTTTTGTTTACCGGAGTGAAAACGGACTTGAATGATGTGACTTACAACGCAGCCGGTGATATTGTTCTGACGGGATCCGTGCGAGCTGGATTTGCTGCTTCTGACACTCTGAGCATGTATCTGGCTGTAGGTGATCTTGCAGCGGGAACTATTTGTGGCTACATTCCTTTTCCATTTACTGTCACAGTCGATACACCTTTGGTTGCGTCGAACATATCTTTGACTAGTATAACAACCGGCACGACATCAAGTTTTGCAATGCTTACTTCCACTGGGTCGTTAATTCAGATCGGATGTATTGTTGGTGTGGAAGAGTTCTCATCTGCCGCCGCTCATCTATATCCAAATCCTACGAATGATATTCTCACGATTGAAAATTCTTCCGGGCAAGCAACATTCCATTTGTATAATAATCTTGGCCAATGCGTGCAAACCGTGAATCTTGTTGGGACCAAAACAGAAATTTCTGTTGGAGAACTAGCGGAAGGTATTTACTACTACGATGTCGTTGATGAAAATGGCAAGGTGTATTCGGATAAGTTGGTAATCCAATAATTTCGGGTTGGCACTGTGTTGGTGTACCAACATTGTGATCTGAATATTTTCTGAACGCGTAATTCATACAAATGCGAAGCGGGCACCAACTTTCGTTAGCACCCGCCTCTGAATTCACACCCCCGTGTGTATCTTAAATATCTTCTATAATCCGAGAACGATTCGCTGCGATTTTACTTCTCCGTTTGGTAGTGTTGTTACAACCAGATAACATCCGCCTTGCGCAACATTTATTTCTGTCACAGTAGAAGTTGGTTTTTCTGAAGCAACAAGTTGTCCGTTGATTGTGTAGATATCAATTTGTGTTAGTTGCATTTCGGTAGTTTGTGTAACAACGATCGTGTTGCCATCGCGTTGAGTTGCAACGGCAGGATCATGTTCTTCAACTGTATTGCGACCAACCGGTCCATGTGGGTTCCAGAAGGAAGGAGGAGCAGAAGGAGGGGCCAATGTAATTTGGATCTGTGCAGTTGCACTGCCTGTACAACCGTTCTCGTCTGTCGCAGTAAGCGTAACAGTGTAGAAACCTGCAGCGTAATATTGATGAGTAACATTTGCACTTGTGAATGTGTTTCCATCACCCATGTTCCAATTCCACGTGAGTGTTCCTGAAGATGAATTCGCAAAATCAATATTTACATTTTGCACTTCAACGCTTGTACTTGGGACAAAGGTTGGAGTTACAGGCGCGTGTGAATCAACAATAATTGATTGTTCATCTGAAAGTAATCCGGAAGTATATGACTTGATCGTGTAAGTGCCCGGCATCAAGGATGCAAAAGTTGTGTCTTCCTGATAAACTGTGTAGGTGTTAATACCGAGTGGCCCGGAAACATTAACAGACCATGTTGTTGATCCCGGATTTTTTACGTGAATTGTTCCACTATTTGAACCATAGCAGATTTGGTTTGTTGCAACAATTTGCATCGCCGGAAAAAAGTGTAACACGTAATTGCTGGTTGGAGTTGTGTTCACCGGGATGGACAGGGCAGTAGAGACTCCGAAGATGTCGTACTTCAAACCTGTAGAAAGAACTTCAAGATAAATATTTCCGATTTGCGCGTTAGGTGACGGATCGATTGGGTCGGGAGCAGAATAGAATGCGTACGCCTGAAAAGAAACTGTGGCAGGGTCTTTTGAGAAAACACCAAATGATATTGTACGTGGTCGAGTTAAGTTCTGACGATGATCAATACTTGCCAGAAACGCTCCTTCAGCACTTACACTAAAAGGGCTGCAATAATCTCTGCCCGGCGTAACGGATTCAATTGTTCCTGCATCATACGAATCGAGCGAATCTTTTCCTGTGTTATTAAAAGATAGGATAAGCGAAGCGGTTTGCGGTCCGTTTTGTGAAGTCGTGCTGTCCGTTGCAAATAGTTTCACCGACATTGGTCCCGACTGTGCAACCGTCATATTAATGCTTGCTGCGGCGATGATGCTGAGGAAAGTAAGTTGTGTTTTCATAATTATGCGTGGGTTATTATTATCTGGGACAAACATAGGGCGGGAAAGAGCAGCACGAAATCCGAGTAGTCGCGGATTCTCTCGGATGTAAGAAAAATGGGGGTTTTGGAAATGCGGTTACTTCGGTGATGCCTTTTCTGTCTCCTTTAAGAGGGAACAGTGGTAGTGTCACATATTGCTTCCTAACACAGATTACGCTGATTTTTTTACGATTTGAAATCCCTGCAATCTGTGTAATCTGTGTTAAAACGCACAAACTTCTTGGAACATGGTAGTGTATCAGTTTCAAACATTTTTTCTGCGCAACAAAAAATAGGAACGCGGATTGCGCGGATCAATCGGA
>CAZBYM010000100.1:0-10761 GCA_964495745.1 uncultured Chryseobacterium sp.
AGTCGAAAGCATAATCGAATGCGCCTTCCATTTCAAGCGCTTGTTGTAGAAAGCCAATGAATTTCGCATTCGCAGACAATTTCTCAGTGTCTTTGCCTTTGAAAATTTTTGGCCCGGTAATTTTGAGCGAATCTTCGAGCGATTGCAGAGTGGGAACTGCGAAAACGGAAGTAGTCACGAACAAACAAGCGAATAACAGTAATTTGATTTTTTGCTTCACCTTCATTCTAACGGTCCTGGTTGAATCCTAGTATGTAATATCAACAAAAATGCCATCCCTTTTGCTAAGAGACGGCATTATCAAACACGTTATAAATTATTCAGCGTGTAAGGCGTCCTTTTTCGCTGTCAATTCTTCTTTTGTCTCGCGATGATTCTCATCATCAACACAACAATCAACCGGACAAACAGAAGCACATTGAGGCTCGTCATGGAAACCAACACATTCTGTACACTTATCGGTGACAATGTAGTATAGATCCATGCTCACAGGTTCCTGTGCTGCATCTGCATCCGCAGTAATTCCAGTTTTGGAAGTAAAAGTTCCTTTGATAGTAGTCCCATCGGCAAAGCGCCATTCAGCTCCACCTTCGTAAATCGCGTTGTTAGGACATTCAGGTTCGCATGCACCGCAATTGATACATTCTTCAGTGATCTTGATAGCCATAGTTGACGTGCTTAATTGTTAGTTTAGCGGCGTAAAAGTACAAAAAGTATGACCGCAGGTGAGCGAATAGGGGCTTTTCAGGCTTTGGGAGCTGAACTTAGAATGATTCTTAATAAGAAATCATTCACTTCGGGTGGAGAAAAACTGATTGATCTACTACCGACCGTGCACATTGGGAATGCGTGGTTTACAGAAACGAACGTTCGTCATAGGATTGAAAGTATCGCGGGTTCATTGGAGCCTGCAATCGTAAGTAAATGGCTTTCAAAATATACCATTCCTGATAAACAATCAGCCAAAACAGTTGGTGTAATCGTTGCTGGAAATATTCCTTTAGCCGGGTTTGATGATTTCATGCATCTACTCTTGTGTGGTTATTCCTACTGTGGAAAACAATCCAAGGATGATAATAAGTTACTTCCGCTCATTGCAGAAATTCTGATAGAAATTGCGCCCGAATTTCGGAATCGAATAAAATTTACAGAAGGAAAACTGGGCACAATTGACGCTGTAATTGCAACCGGCAGCAACAATTCTTCCCGATATTTTGAATATTATTTTTCGCAGTATCCTCATGTTATTCGAAAAAACAGGAACAGTGTTGCGGTATTAGGCGGTAACGAATCTTCTGAAGAACTGCGAGCTTTTGGCGAAGACGTTTTCAGATATTTTGGTTTGGGATGTCGCAACGTGACGAAACTTTTTGTTCCGCGAGGATACACTTTTGACGGCCTCTTCGAAGCGTTGTTGCCATGGGGCGATGACTTGATGGTGAATCGGAAATACATGAACAACTACGAGTACAATCGAACGATTTATTTGTTGAACAGCGAGAAGATGCTTGACAATAATTTCCTCGTAATAAAAGAAGACTCCAATCTGGCATCACCTCCGGGAATATTGTTTTTCGAATACTACGATAATCTGGAAACTGTTGAGAACCGCGTCAGTCTCGACAGCAATCAAATTCAATGTGTTGTTTCAAATTTGCCAATTCAGAATGCGATTTCATTTGGTGCGGCACAAAAACCGGCCCCATGGGAATATTCTGATGGCTTTGACACCATAAATTTTCTGCTCAAACTTTAAGCGAGTAAGAATGAGGTTTGTTTAATTTCCGTATATTCGGGAAGCAAACACTCATTACATGAGAAAAATTCTACTCTACGCTATCTTTCTGATTGGCTACTCTGCTCAGATGAAAGCCCAAACGGTTTTCTGGACTGAAAATTTCAATAACGGTTGTACTTCTGGCTGTGACGCGAGTGTCTATGTTGGTCCGAATGGAGCTTGGTCGCAAACTATTTTGGGTGCAGAGGGTGCAGATCCGAACATGTGGTATGTAAGTTGCGCAGAAAATGGCCACACGCCCACAATTTGTGGTACAGGTTGTCTGCCTGCCAGCGCAACTGCAACATTAGCATCCTTACATCTTGGTTCCCATCCAAATTCAATGGGAGATGTGGGTGCCGCATATGACGCAGGAGGATTGTGTGGAGTGTTGACATGTCCACAAACAAACAGAAGAATAGAATCTCCAATTATTAATTGTACCGGTCAGTCAAATATTACGTTAAGCTTCAACTATATTGAAACAGGAGCGGCACCACTTGATGACGCGAGTGTTTGGTATGATTCAGGTTCGGGTTGGACGCTGTTAGTGAACACTCCGGGAACGAATAATTCGGGATGTGGTGGTCAAGGAAGATGGACGGCTTTTTCTATAGCCTTGCCTGCGTCTTGTGATAATAACGCGAATGTCAAAATTGGTTTTCTCTGGATTAACAACGATGATGGAGTAGGTACAGATCCTTCTTTCGCTGTTGATGATATGACATTGAGCACTCCATCAGCCGCTCCGCCCGTAGCAGCATTTACAGCAACTCCAAATCCGGTTTGCGCTGGATCCCCGGTAAATTTCACTGATGCGTCGACAGGTTCACCAACTTCATGGTCGTGGACTTTTCCAAGTGCAACTCCTGCTACAGGTAATACTCAGAACGTTTCTGGTGTTGTTTGGAGTACTCCGGGAACGTATACAGTTACATTAACTGCTACGAACGTAAATGGCAGCAGTAGTTCTACGCTCGTCATCACAGTAAATCCACTTCCAACTGTTACGTCTTCAGCAAATCCAACAAATATTTGCGTTGGCCAACAATCTACACTGACAGGAGGTGGTGCATCATCTTATGTTTGGAATCCGGGCGCAATACCGGGATCGCCTGTACTTGTTACTCCGGCATCTACAACAACATATACAGTAACCGGAACAGATGTGAATGGATGTACGAATACTTCGACAGTAACAGTAACGGTTGTTCCTTGTTCTGTTCCCAACGTAGATTTTCTTGCATCTGATACCACACTTTGTGTTGGTGATTGCATTAACTATACAGATCAGAGCAGTAATTCTCCAACAACATGGAGTTGGACCTTCAGCGGCGCTGTTACACCTACTTCAAATGTTCAGAATCCGGCCGGTATTTGTTACAATGTCCCGGGAACATTCGCGGTTACATTAATTGCTACTAATGCCAACGGTTCGGGATCATTGACCAAGACAGGTTATGTTACAGTGAATCCGCCGCCTCCTGCATTTGCGGGAGCAGATGTGACAATTTGTACTGGTCAACAAACAACTATTAACGGTTCCGGAGGAGGAACCTATTTGTGGATGCCGGGGAATCTTACCACCGCATCGATAATTGTAACACCGGCAGTTACCACAACTTATACGCTCACAGTTGCTGATGCAATTGGGTGTACTGCGCAAGATTCAGTCACAATTACTGTGCAGCCTTGCACTGTTCCTACTTCAACATTTACAGCGAGTCAAACCAGTTTCTGCGCGGGAACCTGCATTGATTTTACGGATAACAGTACCGGAACTCCAACAGGATGGAACTGGCAATTCCCTGGAGCAACTCCTTCGAGTTCTACAGTGCAGAATCCTGCAAATATTTGCTTCAATACTCCTGGTACGTTCACGGTAACACTGATCGTTAATAATGCGTTCGGAGCGGATACCTCAACTTCGGTTGTGACTGCAGGCGCGCCCCCGACTGCAGATGCTGGAGCTACTGTGAGCATTTCTATTGGGAATCAAACTATTCTTACAGCGACTGGTGGAACAGGAAGTTATTCGTGGTCGCCTACAACGGGACTTGCTACTCCAAACAGTGCAAGCACTACAGCTAGTCCAACGGTTACAACAACTTATACGGTGACGTTTACCGATGCAAATGGTTGTACAGATTCTGACACGGTAACTGTTCAGGTTGTCGAAGCTTACGGAATTTTTGTTCCCAGCGCGTTCTCGCCCAATGATGATGCTGTAAATGATATGTTGTTCGTTTACGGTGCCGGAATCAAGGTCATGGAGTTTGTTGTCTTCGATCGTTTCGGAGAGAAAGTTTTCGAAAGTACCAGCGTCAATGATGGATGGGACGGAATGTTCAGAGGGAAGCCGATGAATACCGGAATTTATGCTTGGTATTGTACTGTCGAATACTTCGATGGAAATCTTGAACAATTACACGGAGATGTTTCATTAGTAAGATAAACGGAGGACGAACGATGAAAAAGATATTAATCACACTTAGCATTGTAATCAGCGGGTTCACATTGTCTGCTCAGGATTACCATTATTCAATGTTCACGATGTCTCCTTTGACATTGAATCCTGCATTGACAGGAAATTTCACTGGAGATTTGCGCATCGTGAATAATTACCGGATGCAATGGTCAACAGTTGGAAAACCATTTACTACTTATTCCTTTGGTGGCGATATGCCATTGGCGAGAAGAGATAAAAAGAAAAGCAGTCCTGATTTTTTCGCGGTTGGTCTTAACGTCAACGTAGACAAAGCTGGAACTACGCTTCTGAAAAATAATTCCTACAACGGTTCTTTCTCTTACAATAAATCGCTTGATGGAGTTGGGGCAACCTATTTTTCTATGGGAGCGCAGCTCGGTGTTTGTCAGCGTAGCATTACGTTAGCTGATGCGAGTTGGGGAAGACAATGGAACGGCTTGGCATACGATGGTTCTCTTTCTAATGGAGAAGTAATTGGTCTTGGCGATTCGTATAGTTTCATGGATTTTGCGGTGGGTGTTGCTGTCACATCAGTTGGAAATGATCGCTTCAAGATGAATGGAGGCATAGCGGCTTTTCACTTGAATCGGCCGCGGATTGATTTTCTTGGGAAAGAAGATAAGATGTATATGAAGTATGGTTTTCATTGGAAAGCAGAAGTTGCTCTTGGCGCTAATTCAAATGCCTGGTTAATTCCTCAAGCCCAAGTTGTCTTGCAAGGTCCGGCACGCTTAATTAATCTTGGAGCAGGAGTGAAGTACCGATTGACTGAACGTTCACGATATACAGGATATCAGAATGAAAAATCGTTCACGATTGGAGGGATGTACAGAATGGGGGATGCCATGTCAGGTTTTCTGCGCCTGGATATCTCAGGAGTAGGGTTTGCGTTCAACTACGATCTGAATGTTTCCAAGCTCACAGCGGCCAGTGATGGAAGGGGCGCGTTTGAGTTTATGTTGATCTATACAGGTATTTACTCGAACAGAAATACGCGCTCAGATAACAAGAGCTTCTTCTAGGTTCGGTAAACCTCAAAGGTCTATAGACCTTGCAGGTCTCCGACTGATAACATTGTTCTCGGGAGAGAATCAACTTTCACCAGATCTCTAAGTGTCGGAAGGTACTTTTGTTGCAGCATATTTACTGTAGTTTAAGGAAGGGTCCAATTCCACTTAGGACTGTAGCCGTGTCACATGAATTTGTAAATCGTACATAAAATAAACCGTCGCTCCGTTCGTGCTCATCAGAGTCTGGGCAACTACTATCAGGCGTAAATACCGTCCTTATTTTGAAAACTGAAAAATATTCTTCGATTTTGTTATTCCCCATATTAATAATAAGATTCTGCCCGGATAAATAAAAAAAATACAACCCGACCAGGAATAACCCGGCTGACTGAAAATACTTTGTTGCCCCAATAGAAGAACTGCTTACTAATTTTAGCCCAGAAAAGAATAAAGCCGCAGAAAATGTCCAGGCGATCAGGAATCCTACGGGCGATCTCACAACAATAAGAGCAAGGTCGTCCCCCGCATAATGCTCCCATATCCAGAACAAAAAGTCGATCTCTAAATACAGGATTAGCATGATGAGCAGATGAAGTGTACATATTGTCGCGACTGCAATTTTAATGAGTTTCATTTTGTCGATATGACCGTCTTTCCTCATGTACATCTCAGTTTCAATGCCCGTGTTCGACTGGAACATCCATCAGAACAATTCCGTTTTTATAGAATCTGACTTTCAGAAGTTGACGTTCTTTATTGTATATAAACTCTCTGCCATTATAAGGTTTCGAATCACGAATATCTCCTTCCCATATTTTAACTCAACCGAATCCGAAATCGTGATATATCACCGCATTCGCGCGGTTATCGTGTTTAATACGGCTTGTCTTAAAAAAGGTGGCAGCAATTGTATCCTGAACTGAGCTTTCATTCCAATCACCGTCAGTTCTAATCAATTTTACGACCCCGCTTGTGAAAGTACACGTGTCAACCCTGCAACAGAAGTTATACAAAAGAACCAGTGTATCGTGCGCGTACGAATGTATCGGATAGTGAATTGAAGTTGTCGAAGTGAAATATACGTCATCAACCAAACTATCTCCATCCTGGTACATCAAATTTGAACGTAAATGCAAAAACGAATTCCCAAAGGTTGAATCAACGTGATAACTTCCGTAGCTCATGCGGGTGTAATATTTTGGTTTCTCATCACCACACCAACCACCGCCATGACTGGTCTTTCTCCACATCTCAAATTTATTGTTCTCACCGAAAGACATTTGGATTTCATTTGAATCACCGCAACACTTTCTTCCAGGATAGAGTTCAATCGAAACAGAATGCCATGATCCAATCAAAGTTGTATCGTTCCTTTGGAAATTGCAGTGCACCTTGGCTCCGTCACTTCCGACAGTTACTTGAGCATTTGCACGACTGTGCACTAACATCAAAATGAATAACAGACTTTTTATATATACAAGTTTCAATTTCATGGCATATCAATCTAATCGTCGATCGCTATTCAGATTGGCGCCGGGCGCTTTTCCTTCAAATAAATGTACGTGAAAAGCGCATGATACTAATGCACGCTTAGCACCCATGGATTAGAGCAGGTTTATCTGGAAGCCTGTCGTCTAAGTACAATCTCGGTCAGAGCATTTATTCGCCATGTGCGTGATGTGTCAATGTGGGGTATGTCTGGAGCAATCCGATAAAATTTCGTACCACCATACTGCATCGTGTCTTCCATAATTAGTGCTGGAACCCTACTCGATGGTACCATTTCGTTTTTCGAATCAAACACGTAGCGAGAGTAAATGGAATCATTTAAAACTTCATATTCTGACAAGACCGGAAAATCATCTGAACCGTAGAAGATATAATTTTTGTCTATCCAGAGTTCATGACCATAACTTCCATCCGGGTTAACTATTATCCATTTACCAAGAATGTATTTGTATTTGGTGTCGAATTCTTTTTCTTGATTGCACGCAACCAATCCAAGAAACAATAACAGGTGCAGAGCTTTCAGTCGGGTGCTGCTCATTTATCATTCAATAATTAGTCAATTCTTGAAATCTTATCCTTGGAGTATTGTTCCACAGGTCTAATTTCGGCTGCTTTCTGATAGAATCGATAAACCTCAAAGGTCTACGGCTGATACTCAAAACATCCTGCATCCGGACCAATATCCAAAAGACGGTTCATGTTATCCAAATCGAAGGGAATAGGAATCGCGGTTGTTGAATTACCTAAATCTCTTGCGGCTGAATTCACACCGATGTGAAATCCTTCAATAAAATCCGGATTCTGATTCACAGCTGCCTGAGTAAATGAATTGAAGTGATTAACATCGGCAGTACTCTCATCAGTCTTAATCAAACAATTCCCGAAGAAATAATTGAAATCTTCGCCCCCCGTTGTCAACGAATCAAGCCCAATCTCATTGTCCTTATCACCATAAATAATACAATTGAGGAAATCGGCTTGTGTTAAATCGCGACGAACAAACTGACCGGTTGACGCCTCATACCAATTGTTCAACACAAGCGCAGGCGAAGTTCTGTTGTCAATATTCCAATAATTCGCGAATGTGCAATGTCGAAATTTACATTGCCCACCGTAAGCAATCGCTACACAATATTGAGCACAGTTTGTAATCAAAAGATTGTCACCTTCGATGTGACTCGTGCGTCCAAAAATCCCGGCAAGCGACATATTCTTGATGATGGTATTGCTCACACGAATTGTAGGATTTGCAGTTGCACCAAGACTATCACTCAGAATTCCAAGTGTTCCGTTTTTTATTACTGCCCAATCGATAATGTTGTCTTTGCTCAATGACGAAAGCCAGATGTACCCCCATTGTCCAGGTTCATCTTCCAGTTCAGGTTCGAGTCTGTCGCCCTGAATTTTCACAGGAGACGTTTGTGTGCCAAGAATTTCCAATGTTGAACAGGAATCGGCCGCTATCACTGCATTGTGATGCATGTATACATCTGCACCTGCAGGAATAGTTAGTTTGCAACATTGTTGAACAACAACCCATCCGAAAACAACATGTGGCTTGTCCGTTGCCCAAATCTCGTTACAATCAGAAGTTTCGTAGTAATGGAAATACGCATCCTGACCAACGGCATTGAGAATTACGCGTTGGCGATTTCCATTCGTCATGAACACAATTGAGTCCTCATGCATGAGTGGAGCATTCTGATTATTCGGATCAATTGTAACATCTACAAAAACAAACATGCTGTCACCTCCGCGAAGCAAAATATTGCCAGTAGATAACGAAGCAATGCCGTCAACATTTATCCTGAAAGGTGAAGTTGCGCCCCCAGCTAGATCAATTGATTCAATCGTGACAGCCTTGCTGCTTGTGTTAAACACTTTGAAAACCCGACTGGTTGAACCAACAGTTGTGAAAACTGTGTCAAACACAATTGTATCGCGTGAAAATAGTAGGGCAGCATCAGGATCTTCGTCAATTTGCAGATCGCGTCTGCAACCAACAAAACTCTCTGTAATCAATAGTAATCCGAATAGAATCGCCAGAATTCGCAACATCATGCAAAGGTAAAGTTCCGGGGGTAATACGTGCAAGACGGATATATATTGTGATATGAGACATTTTATGTTTTGGATTCAGATGAAAGTGAAGTTTTGCGCCAATGGAGCTTATCTTTTTTCGCCACAGATTACGCGGATTACGCACCCGGGAGATCGCTTCGTTCCTCGCGATGACGGGGTGCGTAATCTGTGGCAGTCAAAATATGGTGAATAAATAGTCAATTCGTGTTAATAGCCGCAATCTGAACGCGTAAGAATCTTATGATCACAGTAGTGTATGAAAGCAGAATGACCTAATTTCACCTCAGCAAACGATAATTCTCACTAATCCTCAAACTCATGAAAAAAATCTACTCTGCAATTCTTGTATTACTTATTTCCGGCGGACTTTCCGCGCAATGCTTAGTACAAGTTGTTGCCAACGACGTTACTTGCTTTGGAGCCTGCGACGGAAGCGCAACAGCATACCCGGTTGGAATGGTGGCGCCAATTACTTACGCCTGGTCGCCACAAAGCCAATCTACACAAACGGCAGTGGGTTTATGCGCAGGAACGCATTATGTTATTGCGACAGACAGTTTAGGGTGTGTTACTACCGGGATTGTTACGGTGGGTTCGCCTTCTCAATTACAAGCGATCATTACCAACGTTGTGAATCCTTCTTGTCCATCTTGCTGTGATGGCTCATTAACTGGAAATGCGAGTGGAGGTAATGCGCCTTATACTTATCTCTGGACTCCAGGAAATGTGACAACTCTATCCATTACTGGTTTGTGCGCAGGTAGTTATACCTTGTGTGTGGTTGATGCTAACGGTTGTGCCAGCTGTGACACAGTTGCAATTTCATTCCCAATGGCGATTACTTCAACCAATGCTTCAGCGTCATTAGAATTGATGCCGAATCCAACAAACGGGGAATTTGTTCTTCATACAGATTTCACGAAATCAACTGACGGAACCATCCGAATTACAAATGCACTTGGACAAATCGTTTCGGAATCGCAGTTTTTCGCAATCTCTGAGTTGAACCAAACCATTGATCTGAGCAACCAACCAAACGGGATTTACCTTGTTTCGGTTGTCTCTGGGGACGGAATAGCTCAAAAACGGGTTGTAAAGCAGTGATTTTGACGATTATTGAAGGGTTTATTTGTTCCATTTGAAATACTTTTTATCTTTGCCACCCCGTACGAGATACGGCTTGAACAAAAAAAAGTCATGAAAACAGGAATTCACCCGGAAAATTATCGCCTTGTAGCATTCAAGGATATGTCTAACGAAGACACGTTTGTAACACGTTCTTGCGCTGAGACAAAAGACCTAATAACTATTGACGGTGTAGAGTATCCACTCATAAAGATGGAGATTTCGAATACTTCACATCCGTATTACACTGGTAAGATGAAACTCGTAGATACCGCAGGACGTATTGATAAGTTCCGCAACCGTTACGAGAAGAAATAATCAAACAGTTAACAATTGTTGTAAACAAAAGCCTTTCCATTCGGGAAGGCTTTTTTATCTTCATGCCTGATCATGAAACACTCATTTACGTTATTACTCGCAATGGTTGTTGTCGGCGAATTTTACGCGCAACAATTAACCACAACTTTAGGTCCGCTCAATTCAGTTACGCCGACCAGCGCAACTGGTAGCACACGTCCGAGAATTACGCTGGTAAATGATAGTATTCCATTGGTGATGTGGACAAAAACAGGTTCCGGAAACGGAATAGTTTACACAGCAAGATGGAACGGAGCCGGTTTTGACACTGCGGTACAGATTTCTCCTTCCGGAATCAATGTGTACACCGGAGCAGATGAAGGTGGTGATATTGCTGCACGTGGAGACACGGTATTTGCTGTTTTCTTCACTACGACAGACAAAACCTATTCTGTGCGATCAATTGATGGAGG
>CAZBYM010000101.1:0-9463 GCA_964495745.1 uncultured Chryseobacterium sp.
AGGCCAAGTCCGATTTTGAAATGATGTATTCTGAACGCAGTTCTTTTAACTCGTTCGTGAGTTTGTTTAGTTTGCGAATCTGTTCTTCTGCGTAATAGCCATTTGCGATATACAAAAGCGCTATCAACGTGATGAAAAACATGAATGGAAGAGCCTTGACTGCGGCGTCGCGTGAAAGGAAGGATCCGCTCATGACGGAGCCGATTGTACGGGTGACGATATTACCACCGCTGCTTTTTTGCTTCGGCTTACTTTCTTCCTGTGGTTTTTCCCTTACACTATTTTTCGTCATACCGCTGGTTGCGGTTTACCGTCGCCGGTTTTTTTTGTTGCTATTCTAAGTTTCGCGCTCCTCGCGCGACTATTCAATTCTATTTCTTCATCATCCGGAACAATCGGTTTTGATTCCGATGGTTCGAGTGGTCGAATTAGATTTCCGTAGAAATCTTTTTGTTGCAAGCCTTCGAAGTTTCCGGTTCGGAACAAATTCTTTACCAGTCTGTCCTCAAGTGAGTGATATGAAATCACTACCAACTTTCCTCCATCATTCAAAACTTCAACCGCCTGTTTCAACATCTCCTTCAGCACTTCCAGTTCTCCGTTAACTTCAATTCGCAAGGCCTGGAATACTTTCGCCATGTATTGGTTTTCTTTGCCACGTCGCGCAATTGGTTCCAACACTTTTCTTAATTCTTCCACCGTCTCAATTTTCACTGTTACTCGCGCGTCTACAATTCTCTTCGCAAGTAATCCTGCATTGTCAACTTCACCATACAATCGAAACATTTTTCGCAACTCATTCTGTTCATAGTTGTTCAGAATTTCTGCAGCGGTGAGATGACTTTCCTGATTCATCCTCATGTCGAGAGGTCCATCCAATCTGATTGAAAACCCGCGCTCAGCCGTATCGAACTGGTGAGAAGAAACTCCGAGGTCAGCCAGAATTCCATCTACCTTCTCCATATCCAGAAGCATCAACGATTTCTTCAGATGAATAAAATTTTCTCTGATCAACGTGAACCGTTTGTCATCCGGCGAGTTTTTCACAGCGTCGAAATCCTGATCAAAAGCGATGAGCTTTCCTTTCGGGCCCAGCCGCTTCAAGATTTCCCGCGAGTGTCCACCGCCACCAAACGTCACGTCGACATAAACTCCATTCGGTTGAATGCACATCGCATTCACACTCTCATGTAAAAGAACGGACCTATGGTAAGTCGACATCATCGGTTTTGTTACCCATACTACCCATGACATCTTCTGCAAGTGAACCAAAGTCAACCGACGGATCATTAATCGCCAATTCATATTGATCCTTATCCCATATCTCAATCATACTAACCGCCGCAGACATCACGATGTTCTTGCTGATTCCAGCATACGTGATTAAATCTTTCGGCAGCAAAATTCTTCCGCTGCTATCCAACTCAACTGGCTTTACTCCAGCATTAAATCGTCTGATGAAGTCAACATTTTTCTTTTTGAATCTGTTCAACTTGTTCACGTCTTTCACAAGAGAATTCCATTCCTCCAGAGAATACAACTCCAGACACTTGTGAAACACGCTGCGCTTTACAACAAATCCTTTGTCTAAAACAGGTGTCAATTGCTTCTTAAAAGCAACAGGTAGCAGTAGACGCGCTTTCGCGTCAACACTGCACTCGTAAACTCCAAGAAGACTTGTCATTATTTGTAGCTGTTTAAGTGGTTAAAATTAGGTATTAATTCCCCACATTATCCCACAATTTACCACTTTTGTTGAAAACTTTGGCATTCGGGCTGATTTCTGTTGCACAACTTTACACACACATTGCTATAAAACTCAATGATAGCAATGACTTCAGCCGATATTTCACAATCGATATTGAGTGGGAATTTTTGTTTTGTCACCTCGCTTTATCAACAAATGGAACATTGAGCTTGAATCGACCAAATTCCGGAATCAGCATGCTTGAGTTGTTCAAAGACCTGATTTCAGAGGGCTCCAGGTGGTATACCAAATAAGGTCTTTCTAATTTGCTTTATGTTCAAAAATCAATCAAAAAGTAAGAATTCATTGAGAAATCAATGATTTTAAACAATATTTATGTTGCATTGACTTCCAGATAAAAGAGGGTATTTTTGCACAATGAGCGCGGAAAAATTTGTTGACGTCGAGAAAATCATAGCTGCAAAAAATCCGCGCCTCTTAAAATGGATGCCAGGATTTCTCTTGCGCTACGTTAAACGGATTTTACATGAAGACGATGTGAATGCGTTTATGAAAGCGCATAGTCATCTGAGAGATTTGCATTTCATTCGCCAAGTGCTTACAGATTTCAATACGACGTTAGTAGTGAAAGGTCTGGAACATTTACCTGAGCACGGTGGATTTATTGTTGCAGCCAATCATCCGCTTGGAGGATTTGATGGCTTAGCTCTCATGCAAGCTATTGGTGAAAAACGAAAAGACATTCGTTTCCTGGTGAATGATATTCTATTGTCGCTGGGTACCATGGACCATTTGTTTGTTCCAGTGAATAAACATGGAACACAACATTCACTTGGAAGAATTGAAGAAGCGTATGCATCTTCACATGCCGTATTAATTTTTCCTGCAGGTCTAGTCTCTAGAAAACAGAGTGGTCGCGTTGAAGATCTGGAGTGGAAAAAAAGTTTCATTTCGAAAGCACAGCAATATAACAAACCCGTTGTTCCGTGTTTTATTGATGGGAGTAACTCATCCTTTTTCTACAATCTCGCACTCTGGCGAAGACGGCTTGGAATCAAGTCAAATATTGAAATGTTCTATCTCGGTGATGAAATGTTCCGTCAGAAGAATAAGACAATAACAGTTATCTTTGGTCAACCAATTTCTGCTTCTGTGTTTGACAAATCCCGCTCTCAGAAAGAGTGGGCAGAACAAATGAAGAGGCATGTTTACGCAATTGGAGCCGGGAATGCCGGGCCCTTTTCTGAATAGTCACAGATCAGACAATTTAGTGTTTTATGCAAAATGTAATTTCGCCGATTGATCGTATGCTATTGAAATCGGAACTTAATTCCGAAACATTTGTTCGTAAGGCGAATAATGGAGAAAATCTGATCTATATACTCAATCAACACAACGCCCCAAATACATTGCTGGAAATTGGCCGATTGCGTGAAGTGACATTTCGGGCAGCCGGAGGAGGCACTGGTTTGGATTGTGACTTAGATGATTTTGACACCTGCGAGAATTGTTACGATCAACTTGTTTTATGGAACCCAACTGACGAAGAGATTGTTGGCGGCTACCGATTCATTCGCTGCATAAAGGCCAGAATGTCTGATGGAAATTATCATCTGGCCACAACAGAATTGTTTTCATTCAGTGAAAAATTTAAGACTGACTATTTACCAGCTTGTATTGAGCTTGGCAGATCTTTCGTTCAGCCACAGTATCAACCATCGGTGAACAATCGGAAAGGACTATTTTCTCTTGACAATCTTTGGGACGGATTAGGTGCGCTGACTATTGACAATCCCGACATTCACTATTTTTTCGGAAAGGTCACAACGTACCGTCATTTTAATGTTCGTGCTCGAGATTTTATTCTCCGATTCATGCAACATTATTTTCCGGATCATGAACAACTTGTTTGGCCACATCGAACCGTGGCTCCCATTGTTGACACAGCTGAATTTGCGAAAGAGTTGATCGGAAAAGATTATAAAGAAGGCCACAAAATTTTGAATACGCTTGTTCGTTCTCTCGGGGAAAATATTCCACCACTTGTCAACGCCTACATGAACTTAAGTTCGACGATGAAAACGTTTGGCACTTCGGTGAATGAAGAATTTGGCGATGTTGATGAAACCGGAATACTCGTTGCGATCAAAGATATTTATCCAACGAAAAAGGAACGACACGTCACTACATACACACCCAAATTAAAGAAAACCTGAATTGAAAATAACATCGGCCGTTTATCTGCAGAGTTGCGTAAAAGTTGAAGAATGTCCTGCTGCAGATCGACCAGAGTTTGCATTTATCGGACGTTCGAATGTTGGAAAATCATCGTTGCTGAACATGCTCACGAATAAACCAGGACTCGCGAAAGTTTCTAATCGTCCTGGAAAAACGCAAGTCATCAATCACTTTGTCATCAATAAGGAATGGTATCTCGTTGACTTACCCGGATACGGATATGCCCGTGTCTCAAAGAAAATGCGCGAGGGATTTGATCAGATGATTTCTTCCTACATTACTAAGCGAAAAAATCTTCTCTCACTATTTGTGCTGCTTGACATTCGAATTCCTCCGCAGGCGATTGACATGGAATTTCTCCGCAACCTTGGTTCCAATGAAATTACTTTCAGTTTGATTTTCACGAAATGCGACAAGATTGGCAAGGTGACTGTAAATAAAAATCTTGCTGCGTACAAAAAATCTTTGCTTTTGGATTGGGAAGAAATGCCGAATTATTTTCTTTCTTCAGCTGAAACAACTTCCGGAAAAAAGGAGATTCTTGATTTTGTGAAAGAGAGCATGAAGTACTTTGAGATTTAATTTACGAAGAGCGATTTACAAAGTACGATTCCGCAAGCAGTCCAAATTAACCTAAGTCGTGGAGCGCTTGAAAATTTTTCTTGTCGTGCGGTGGTATTCCGTTTCGCCGAAAGGCTTAGCCAAAACATCAATTATCAATTCGTTTCCTTCCATACTTACGATACGATAAATCAGTTGATTGGGCTCCTCGCAATCCAACCAAAATTCATTTCCGTTTTTGAGATGATGCACGCAAATTTGATATGTCTCGCGATTGATCTCAATATGGATTTCGTTCTGGTAAAAAGTAATTCGCTCCGTGCCTGTCGTTTCCACGCGTTTGTGGCGATGAAATATTCCCGGACTGATCTTGTATTTCGAAGCGAGGACCCAGCTCGTATTATAGAGTTTAGAAACTGCATTGGAATCAAGGGCTTTCTGCGCTGATACAGGATTGGACAACAACACAAAAAGAGTTAGAACAGATAGAAAGTGTTTCATAAAAAAAGCGGTCTGCATACAAGACGCAAACCGCTCAATAAGGTATCGTTATTATTTAGTTTCCTGATCCAATAAGTGTTAAGAAACCGGTCGTGCTGTAATCTGCTGTTGACGTAATCGCAGTTAAGATGAAATAATAAGTACCATCCGTGCACTTCGCGCCGGAACTTGTACGTCCATCCCAACGAACATCAGGTGCACCGGATTCGAAAAGTTTAACTCCCCAACGATCGTAAATTTCCAATTTGTATTCACTGAATCCACTGCTGGAAATAAAGAACTCGTCGTTCACTCCATCTCCATTTGGAGTGAATACGTTTGGAATCAAAATCCCTTCGTTGATAGTAATAATTACAGTGTCCTGATCTGTACAGCCGTTTGCGTTTGTAACAGTAAGAATCACAGTGTAAGTTCCTGCAGCACCATAAACGTGCGTGATATTTTGTTGTGTCGAAGTATTTCCATCGCCGAAATCCCACACCCAGCTAGTTGCTCCTGCAGATACATCAACGAACAAGTATGTGTTGCCGAACATTCCGGAAGAAGAATCCAGTATTGAGGCAACCGGTGCAGGCGCGATAGTTGGTGCGCAACTATCAGCAAGAGAGTTACACCCAGTTGCTGAAGTAGCAACTACTACAACGAATCCTGTTCCAGCGGTCCAATCAACAAAAAGTGAATCGGAACCTTGTCCACCAATAATGTTTCCTTGTCCGGGAACTGTCCAGTTATAACCTGTTCCTGTTCCACCAGTTGCAGTGAAAAGATTTCCAGATGAATTTTCACAAAGTGTGGGGCAAGTAATTGTTGGTGCAGCAGGACGAACATCTGTCAAAATATATGGTTCACCCGGATTAGCAAATGCCCAAGCGTTACGAGTCATCGTGGTGAATACTCCAGAAGCGCCCATCCCAACAGTTGCCATGTCATTCCACATGACGTTTGTTGTTCTCCAGTGCGACATACCAGTCCAGATGCCATCGTTCGCAGGAATAAAATACATACGGATATCCGCAGCAGTTGCACCGGCCGGATTTAATATTGCGTGATAAAAAGTATCATTTGCAGTACAGATTACTCCGTCGTTAGTTGCACGTAAAAAACCATCATTGTCCGCGTTGTAATTGATGAAACGAACGGTGTACAATGCTACGTTCGCGGCGTTCGGAATTACATCAATTGGGCGGTAACGAGTTACTACTTGACTTGATCCAGTTGGAAACAAATAAGTACCAGTCGAGTTTGTTGCTCTCGCCAAAGTTCCTGGAGCAGTACTACTAACAAATCCTTCGGAACCTGCTGTCTGGTTATTAGTAACGGCAGCAACAACCGGATTCAATACTGTGAATACCTGTGTTTGCGTCTCTAATTCACGATCGTTGATTGTCAAAATTCCACTTAATCCAGAATTAGCATCAACACTTTGAAGGGTTTTCTTTCTATTGTTTCCGGTTCCTGTTCCAGTGAGAGTAAGATCATTGAACGTAGTAACAGTTCCATTTGTACTGGTAATGAATTGTTGCGTATTACCATTCATTGTAACTGTACTTGCACCACCAGCGAACGTTGCATTATTGATCCAGTCTTGCTCCACGTTGTAGTCACCATCACCTTGAACTGTTGAAGTATTATCAATAGTCAAAGTTCCCGGCAAAGCCATACTGGAATTTTTGGTAGTTGTAATCGTACCATCGTTCGTTACGGCAGAAGTTTGATCAAACGTTACGCCACCATTGCAGTGAAAAACTCCTCCAGTAGTAACAACGAATGTTGCACCGTTAGAGTAGAAAATCTGCGCTCCAACCGGAAGAGTTGCGAGTGAAAACAATGCGACTGAACAAGCCAAGTAGATCTTTCTCATATTGAAAAGATATTTCGATCCGGGGGTCTACACGGATACACCCAAAATAAAGCAATTTCAGGGTAAAAAGCAAGGCGGTTGCGAGTGAGATCGACTATTCAGGCGCCTGAGAATCAGCTAACTGCATTTTTTGAGCGAAATAGGCGCAAAAATCACGCATATCACCTACGATTTTCTCTTCTCCAGTTGCGCGATTCAAGGTATCTGACATGGTCAACATATTCTGGTGAAAGAAGGCTTTCATTTCATCGACCAGCATGTCTTTTGTCCACAAATCAATGCGCATTGTGCTCGCAGCTTTCTCATCCCACATTGCCAGCATAATGGCTTTACAACTTCCACCATCGGCAGAATCAGTAGCCTGCCACTCAATTGCTTCCGGGAGATTATTCTCGTCCATCGTAATTGTGAACGTGATTTGTGCTTTACGTTTTGCTGACATGAAATCGAATTTGAAGGCAAAGGTAATGAAGAGTTTCGGGTTCAATGTTCCGAGTTCAACGTTGAGTAGAAACTAAAATTTCGGTTTGTATTTCGATTGGTTGAGGAAGAGCTGGCCGTCACCAAAATCCATTAGTTCCTGAAGTGAAGTTTCAGGAAAACGATCCATGTAAGCTTCTACGATCCGAAGCCCGAGCCACACTCCTGCCCGTCCCGGAGATTCGCGCGGAAAACCGGGGGTGAATGGCGCATCCTGAGTCATATGATTCAAGTCGTCTTCGTTCTCTGAATAGACGACATTTTCTTCAATCATTTTGGCCCACATCTCTGCTTCATTCTCTTCACACCAGGCGAGATGAGCTGCGGAGAATCCAGTGATAATTGTGTCAGCTGCACTGCGCAATAGTGCTTTTTGCAAATACATAATCTTACCCTCATAAACGATACGATTGATCACATCATTCTTCACAGAACTAAATGGGAATTCATTCATCATCCAGCTTCTGACAAATCCAGCTCCCATATATTCACGTTCCATTTTTCTTCGCTGATACATTGGCCAGTTGAGACCGTCATAGTACAGATTATCTTTCCCCATGAAATAGTCCATACCTATTGCATAGTAACCATTACAACTGATGTAGTTGTAGCTGAATCCGGACATCATGATGAAAACTCCTTTTGGCAACTTACGATCCGGAAAATGAAACCTGAAATACTGATAGCTACCCGAAATTTCTTCTTCCAGAAATCCGAATCCGTCGCTGTACTTTTTGTTGCAATCTTCCCACGCTCCGCGCATCACATGATCGACAAGGAAACTCTGCAAAGTCCAATAACATTCCGCAGAATCGGGTGAGGCAAAACAAATAACGTGATTGAGAATACAGTCAGTAAGAACGCCATGTTTTTTTCGAATTGCTTCAATATCTGCTACCAGGTTACCGGTGTCTAACGCAAAGAAATCCTGATCAATTCTTTGGATCTTTACGGAGTCGACAGCAATCGCGGAAATATCAACATCCAGTGGGTCTGAGCCACAAGATGGGAGAATAAAAAGAATTAAGAAAAACGGCACGATGCTTGTTGCCTTCATGATCGCAAAAATTCATTATTATTGCAAAACGAAAAACCCTCATCCAAAAGTATGAAAAAGGCACTCTTCATTTTACTATCTCTTCTGATTGGCGGCAAATATGCATTTGCTCAAGACGAAAATGAACTCAAGAACTTCCGTTTCGGTCTACGGACAGGTGGAATGTTATGTTGGTACAAACCTGACGACAAGAAAAAATTCGAAAGTGGCGGTGTTACAGCTAAAGGGAGCTATGGATTGATGATGGAGTTTCGTCTTAACAAAGTAGCAGTAATTGCAACCGGTTTGCAGGTCGATTATGATGGTGGGAAACTGAACATGCTTGACACGAATTACTATTTCCTGTCAAAAGATGATGAGTTTCTTTCAAAAGAGGACACCGCCGGAGTTCCTTACGATAGTTATCAATTGCTGAGTCGTCAGTATAACACAACTTATATTACGATTCCGTTTACTATGAAATTGAAGACTCAGGAAATCGGGTACTTCACTTATTATGGTCAATTTGGACTTAACAACTCCATTCGTTTGAAATCGCGAGTAAATGATCAAGACAAAACAATGTCCGGAGGATCTGCAGATCAAACAGAACTTGAAAATACCAATGACATGAACATGTTCCGATTTGCACTTAATATTGGTGGCGGTATGGAATGGAATCTTTCGGGATCTACTTCTCTTGTGTTCGGTCTAAACTGGTACAATGGGTTCAGCAATGTGTTGAAAAAAGAATCACGTTATGTTTTCCGCACTCCATTCAACGACAACGAATATGTTACGCAAAAAGCGACTTCGAATGCTGTTTGTCTTACGATTGGAGTGTTGTTCTAAAGAATTTAACATGTCGAAATATTGAACGCTCCGGAGACGGGGCGTTTTTTTTGCCCGATCTCGATACGCGCTTCCCACAAAAAGCCAGCGCAGCTACTCGATCTGACAAAAAAATTCTAGGTGAAATTTCCCACAAAAGCCAGAGCAGCTACTCGATCTGACAAAAAAATTCTAGGTGAAATTTCCCACAAAAGCCAGAGCAGCTACTCGATCTGACAAAAAAATT
>CAZBYM010000101.1:9563-10747 GCA_964495745.1 uncultured Chryseobacterium sp.
TCCTAGGTGAAATTTCCCACAAAAGCCAGAGCAGCTACTCGATCTGACAAAAAAACGACTCCATATCGTGATAAAAGGTTCTGCGAAGCTGATATCGCGATTTGGAGTCGCGAATCTTGCGCGGTAAATCGTAATTTTGCAGCATGAAGATCGCGCTGGCGCAGCTCAATTATCATGTCGGTAATTTTGAGTTGAATACCGCAAAAATTATTGAAGCTGTTGAACAATCGCGTTCACAAGGCGCTGAAATTGTTGTGTTCGCTGAGCTGGCAGTTTGTGGTTATCCACCGAGAGATTTTCTGGAGTTTGACGATTTCCTGGATCGCTGTATGAGCTCAATTAACAGAATCGCACAAGCATCGACCGGAATTACAACAATCATTGGTGGCCCAGCGCGGAATCCAAAAGTGGAAGGCAAGAATCTTTATAACGCCGCTTTTGTGCTGCGCGATGGGAAAATAGCAGATGAACATTACAAAGCGCTTTTGCCTACGTACGATGTGTTTGATGAGTACAGATATTTTGAACCGTCGAAAGATTTTCATGTGGTAGAAATCTCCGGTAAAAAAATTGCACTTACGATTTGCGAAGATCTTTGGGATATCGAAGATGATTTGATGTACACGCTTTGGCCAATGGAGGAATTGAAACATCAAGGCGCAGAGATTATGATCAATATTGCAGCATCACCGTTCAGTTATTCTCACGCAGAAAAGAGAAGAGAAGTAATGCAACGCAACGCTGTGAAATACGGAATGCCGTTGGTATATGTTCAGCATGTTGGTGCACAAACCGAATTGATTTTCGATGGAGGCAGCATGGTGTTGAATGCGAAAGGTGAAGTGACAGAACAATTGCCGTTTTTCAAGGAAGAGTTGAGAGTTGTTGATACTTCGGCTCCCCACCACGGCGGGCAGGCGCTCAGTATGACAACAGTCCCTCAGAAGAGTTCGGCCGAGTTGCTATCAAAGCAAGCGCGCATTCACGATGCTCTTGTGCTCGGCATCAAAGATTATTTTTCCAAGATGGGATTTACGAAAGCAATTCTTGGATTATCAGGAGGTGTTGATTCTGCATTAGTATTGGTTCTTGCGGTGGAAGCATTAGGAAAAGAAAATGTACTTCCAGTTCTGCTTCCTTCAGAAATTTCTTCGCAACACTCGATTGATGATTCCGTAGAGTTG
>CAZBYM010000102.1:0-10666 GCA_964495745.1 uncultured Chryseobacterium sp.
TGAAGTCCAAAGATAAGTTACTCCACCAGATGCAGTGAGATTCGCGCACGATCCCACACACACCGTGTCGTTTGGACCGGCGTCTTGCGTTGTCATTTGCGTGACCGTGACGACGACAGTATCCATTCCTTGACATCCTGCAGCATCGGTCGCGGTGACGACATAACTCGTAGTTGTTGTGGGTGAGGCTCCAACATTTTGTGTATTTGCTATCACAGTTCCAGAAGGCAGTACAATCCATTGCCAAGTCACTGCACCTACAGCATTAGCGGTAAGTGTTGTACTGTTGCCGCTGCAAATTGTGATGTTCGCGCTTGCTGTTACGCTTAGGCTTGAAGCGGTGACAACAACCTGATCACTCACTGTAACAGTGGTACCATTGCAGTTCGTGTAAGTTGCTTGAAACGTGTATGTGGTTGTTGAAGTTGGACACACAGTAGTGGTTGTTCCTGTGTTGATTAATGTTGCTCCTTGATACCAGCCAGTTACATAATTTACTGCTCCATTTGGTGTATGACGACGACCATCATTGTTGGCCGTCCAACCTGCATTTGTAGCATTTCTACCTGGAACAACAACAGCTTGTGTCCCTCCATTGTTCATCACACCCTGAATAGCACGATTGCCATTCCAACTACAACCAGATCGGTTCTGAATGAAGTTGTCAATGACGTTTGTAGTTTCATAAAGAATTGTTTGAAACGTAAGCGGAGTTCCACATGAATACATTGGTACTTGATACCAACTAACAACAAAGCGACGACAAGGTGCTGTACCGTATGAAGTATACCGGATTTGTCCACCAACGCTAGGATTAACATCTTGCCAAGGAGACATGATTGCATTTGTCCATCCGTAAGTAGCAGACGGCGCATTTGTTGCAGGAATTGGCCAAGGGCAATAACCTCCAGGAGTTCCCAGATTGAATGACACAAGTCCGTTAGATCCAATCAAACATTGCGTGTATGTTGTTCCATAGTAGCAGAATGGGAAAGGAAGGTTAATCACTTGTGACCATTGATCATCGAACAAAGGGACATTAGTACCAACGTTAAATGGATCCGGTGCGTATGGGACAGAAGCAGTAGTGTATGCATTGGCTCCGCTTCCTGGCAATGCCGTTGCAACAAAAGTGCCCGTTAAATTTGCACAGTTAGGAGCGCAAATTGTTTGGTCTGCTCCAGCCGAAATAGGACAAACTATAGGTCCAAAAGCTTGCGCGTGCAACTCTAACAAAGAGGTACAGATTAACGACACACCTAATGCGAGTACGAATTTTTTCATGAGCTTGAATTTTACATGCGACTGCAGAGGGTTTGCCAACACTTTGCAGTAATAAGCAAAGCTATTGAAAATGGAGCAATATTGAAAGAGAAAGGGTGAAAATTACTTCACCCTTAAAACTATCCAATTCTGGCCGAAATCTAATCCTTGATCATCAACTGGCGCGCAATAAGTTCGCCTTCTTGGTTGAGTTGCGAAATGGTGTAGCATCCTGACGTCAATTGAGTGAGATCCAACAGTATGCTTTTGACACCTTGGCCAACCGGCGTGGTCATTACAATCCTACCGTTAACATCAGTGAGAGTAATGATAGATTCAGCAGTGCCTTGTAGTTGGGGAAAATCAATTATCACCGTATTGTTTGAAGGGACTGGATATGCAAGAAGGCTTCCGAAGCTTGATGTCGTTTCGAGTATTCCCACTGCGGAATAGCTATACCGTATGGTTAAGAAATCTTCGTTCACCGCGTTTGTTGATTTTCCAGTGATGTATACATCTCCATTCTTCACAGTCATAGCCAACGATTGATCGTTCTGGTTGTACACACTGTTGAATCTCAAATTCCATTCTTCAGTTCCTGCACTGTCGTATTTTATTGTGATACAGTCGTAGTTTGACGCATTTGAACTGTAACCACTTATGTAAACATTTGCTGTATCATCCAGTGCAATTGCGAACGCACGATCATCCAGATTGCCGAATCCTCCATCAAATCTTTTTACCCAAACCTGATTTCCCGCCGGAGTGTATTTTACAGTAGCGCAATCGGGAGGAGTTGAATTATTACCAACGGCCTGACTTTGGCCAGTGATATAAACATAACCCGAGTTATCAGTAATTACGTCCCAAGCATCTTCGTAACGATTAGATGCGTTGTTGTACCGGGCAGTCCACTGCTGAGTTCCAGAATTGGAATATTTGATTGTGAGATAATCAAACCACTGATTTGTTTGAAAACTTTGACCCGTGACAACTACGTTATTATTATTATCAAGAGTAATTCCTTTCCCATAATCACCACTTCCACTTGGCCCATTATAAGTTTGAAGCCATTGTTGTGTTCCGGCAGAATTGTATTTGATTGTCAGGAAATCATAATTGCTGGTTGTCGCTTCCGTATTTCCAACAACGTAGACGTTAGAAGAAGCATCTATGACAAGTTCAAGCAATTCGTCATTCCCGGATGCTGCGCCATCATAAGTCTGTACCCATTGTTGTACTCCATTTGAGTTAAACATTAGTGTGATTGCATCATAAAAGAACAATGAGTCGCTCGAGTATCCGCATACAAAGACATTACCAGATCCATCAACGGCAATGCTCTTTCCCTCGTCAATTCCGTTTGACGTGCCATTATAAAACGAGGTCCATTGCTGATTTCCAGCGTTGTCATATTTGATGACAATAATATCGAGACTGGTGGTTGATCCGCGGCTATATCCAGTTACATAAACATTGCCTGAATCATCAAGCACCAACATTTTTCCTTCGTCATTGTCATTTACTCCACGATCATAGTTTCTTACCCACATTTGGTTACCATCTTCATCATACTTTACTGTTATCATGTCAAGATTTCCACTGCTATTGAAACCCGAACCGGTTACAAATACATTTCCGCTCGTATCAACCTGAATTGAGCGGGCTTCATCTTGCATATCCGGAGGTGCATTGTAGCGTTCTGCCCATGCCATAGGAATCTGTGCTGTCAATACTGTAGTGGAAATTACAAGAATGCTAGTCCAGATTTTTTTGTAAGTCTTTTGCATATTTTTTTGTTTGCTGGGCCTAAGATACAGAAGGTGTTTGATTATTTTGAGGAAAAAGAAAAACACCGGAATCATCCGGTGTTTTTACTTTTTACATAAAATTAGAGTTTACCTTATCAGATTTACATGTCCAATGAGACTGTGTTTTTTATCAAGCACATCCACGCACTTCACTTTCCAAACATACGTGTCGATCTGACATAAGTCTGAATTCCCCTGAATTTTTCCATCCCAACCCTCATTCAAATCATCGGTATAGAAAATCAAATTTCCCCAACGATCGAACACCCAGAACTCATAACGATCAGGATCAATCCCTACTGTAACAGGAATGAACTCCTCATTAATTCCATCATCATTCGGGGTGAAAGTATTTGGAACATAAATTCCTACGTCAGGGTCGATGCATATAACTTCGGAAGTAGAGTCAACACAACCATCCGGCGAAGTAACTTCAAGACTAACCTGATAGCAGATTGGATCCGGATAAAGGAATGATGGATTCTGAAGAATGGAAGACGCGCTTGTCACGTCACCAAAATTCCAAAGCCAGGAACTTGCATTCGTTGATCCATCCGTGAAGAAAATTGTAGAAGCCAGAATTGTTGTTGGTTGTGGACTCGCGGTGAAAGCGGCAACAGGCATTCCAAATACATTAATGTAATTGGTCATTACTATTGTCTCACTGCAACCATCCGCTGTTGTAACAGTGAGTGTAACCGAATACACTCCAGCAGACATATAACAATGCGATGGATTCTGCAACGTTGAAGTTGAATTGTCCCCGAAGTCCCAATTCCACGAAATGATATTAGCCGGAGCAGTTACAGTAGAAAGATCGCTGAAGTTTACGCAATGAGGTGCGCATCCCGAGAGTGAATCTCCGCTGAATGTAGCGACCGGCATGGCGCTCACCGTGACCAAAACTGTAGTATCAGCTGTGCAGCCATTAGCATCAACAACATCGACCGTATACGTAGTCGTTGCAGTTGGAATAAGATTCTGTGAGTTACCAAGAAGTCCGCCGGGATTCCAGGTTACAGTATATCCCGGAGCACCACCTGCAGGAGTTCCTGTCAATTGTACTCCTGTTCCTTCACACACAGTTGCAGGTGCAGCTGTCGCAGTGATTAATAGCTGGGGCGGTTGTGTTACAGTTGTTGTAATTGTTGCAACGCATCCAAGAATGTCTGTTACCGTGATGAAGTAAGTTCCAGCTGCGAGATTTGTTGCTGACGCAGTTACACTCACATTGGGTGACCATGCATATGTGTATCCGGGATTCCCTTGCGATGCACAAACGTTAACAGAACCATTTGTAAGTCCATAACAAGTTACATCGGTTATTCCGCAACTAACAAGCAAAACACCATTGAGATTACCTACGGTTGCAGTTACAGTGTCCGAGCATCCGTTAGCATCTGTAGCGATAACAGAATATGTTCCTGCAGGAATGTTATTGTATGTTGCGTTAGCCGGACCTCCAATCCATTGAAAGTTAATTGCACCTGTTCCTCCTGTGGCAGTGGCGGTAGCAGATCCGTCTGCCTGACCACAACTTGCATCAACTACTGAAGTGTTAATCACAATTGGTGTTGGTTCAGTAACGTTTGCTGTATCACTTCCCGTACATCCATTTGCATCGGTTACAGTCACAGTATAATTACCAGCGCAAATATTATTGCAAGCTGCAGATGTGCAACCGGTATTCCATAAGAATGTATAATTAGGTGTTCCTCCTGCAGGAATGGTTACAACTTGTCCATCACAGGCACCAAAACAGGTAACATTAAATCCAGCTGCCGACACGACTAATTGTGTGGGTTCATTAATTGTAATTGCAGAAGTTGAACTACAACCACTCGCGTCTGTAACAACACAAGTGTAAGAACCCGCTGCTAATCCGCTTGCCGTTGCACCAATTCCTCCAGACGGCGACCATATATAGGTGTATCCTGGATTTCCTCCTACAGGCGTCATCGTTGCCGATCCGGTAGCATTACCAAAACATAAAATGTTAGTTCCTGCGACCGTAGAAGCGAGTCCTCCTGTGGATGCAACAACAACAGTTTGGCTGAGAGTGCAACCATTTGCATCTGTAATCAAACAGGTATAAGAACCTGCTCCGAGGTTTGGAGCAGTTGCTGCATTACCTCCTGAAGGTGTCCAAACATACGTGTAGCCGAGAACCCCTCCCGAAGGAGTAACACTCGCAGCACCGTTGTTATTTCCACAGGCGGCGGCTGTTGAACTTGAGGTGGCCGTAAGCGCTGTTGGCGCAGTGATGGTAAATGTGAGCGTTGATGTACAACCGCCCTGATCTGCAACATCAACAGTATAAACTCCGGCACATAATCCTGTTGCCGATGGTCCAGTACCACCTGATGGTAACCAGTTGTAGGTATATCCCGGCGTCCCTCCGCTGACGGTAACTGAAGCTGTGGCGGTGCATTGTCCAAAACACGCAACGTTAGTTTGTGTTGGAACAATTGTTAGAGTAGGCACTGAAGCTCCGACAGTAATTGCAACAGTTGTAGGAGGTGAACAAGACAATGCATCCGTTACTGTAACGGTGTAAGTTCCCGGACAAAGATTGGTAACGTTCGCAGTTGTCCATCCACCAGGAGACCAGCTATAACTAAATGGACCAGTACCTCCGGTTAAAGTAACACCAGCAGTACCATCACATCCAACACAACTTGTTACAGGCGTTGACTGTGGTGTAACTGTTAAAGCAGTTGCGCACTGTAAAAATTCAAGGAATACTCCGGAATCATAAATGCAGTCACCGGCATCTGCAATCGCGAATTTCCAATGGTAAGTTTGACAAGGGCAAACGTTAATCGTGCGTGTTAATACAGTTGTGAATCCATCATATTGTATTGTTGTTCCTCCGGTGTTGTCGACATAATACGCAGCGTTTGAACCTGCATTCACGTTGTCGATTGAAACAGGAGTTACGTTATTTGGTAAGGTGGCTACGTTTGTATTGCTATAAAATCCAGGTGTACAACTTGGCGCCGGTCCAGGCCCAGTAATGAAAAATCCAAACGCATCATTGAACGCTGCGTTTACAAATTCAGGATATTCTTCTGAACCGAAAACGAATCGAACTGTGAGTTGTGTACACTCCGGAATAATATCAAACTCTAAAACACAGAGGTCATACGTTGCGTTGGGTTCAATCGCAACCAATTGAGGGTCGCTGGAAGATGTGTTATTGCAAAGCCCCGCACTTACTAAATTATTCGGACCGATTGCGGCGACAGCCGAACCAGTCGTTAGCACAATTCCATTGTTGATTCCAAGGTTAGTCGTTGCTCCATTGCTAAATGTTCCATATGCCGGAGTAGGACAATTCATAACCACATTCGAAACAGTCATGCCTCCACCAATAAGTCCGCTAACTATGGAAGCTGGAGAACCTCCTGCAGTAACTACAAGCTGAGCCTGCACCTTTTGAAATGAAAAAGTGAGCGCTAAAAAAGAAAGCACGCAAAAAAATCCTTTAATGGAAGATTTAATGCTTGACATGTGGGAATTTAGGTTTTGGTCTGCACCCCAAACATAGTCAAGCCTTGCCACAAAAGCAACTGGTAATGAAGAAGGTATGCTCCCTTTTTGTGCTGAAAAGGACGATTAACTCAGATCAACTAGAATATTATCTGATTAAAGTTACAGAACCAATGGCTTGATGGTCGCCATACATGTTGTCTGTGTACATGATTTTGTAGACATAAACATCTTCTTGGACCTTGTCGCCTTTATTCTGCCAAGTTCCATTCCATTTGGTGTATGGATCTTTAGTTTCAAAAACAATATTCCCCCAACGATCGAACACATAAAATTCGTAACCGTCCGTCAGAATATTAGTGAACTCCGGACCGAACTCTTCATTGTTTCCATTGCCATTCGGTGTGAACGCATTCGGAACATAGAAAGTGAAATAATCATTCACAATAATTTCAGCCCAAGCAGTATCAGCGCATCCTGAAGCATTTGACACAACCAGATAAACTTGATAAGACCCTACTTGATCGTATGTATGACTAGGTGACCAAATTCCACTTGACGTACTATCACCAAAACTCCAAAACCAGTTGGTGGCACCTGTTGATTGATTTGTAAACGCCACTAGCGGATCCAAAATACTTGCGACCATAGGTGTTGCTGTAAACTGTGCAACGGGCTGTGCAATTGTTGTGATCATGCAATTGTATGTCTGTGTGACTGAACAACCCGGAGGAACAGTTACAGTCAGTGAGACATCATGACAGCCTGCAGTAACATATGAATGCGCAGGATTTATTGCTGTAGATGTTGCACCGTTGTCACCAAAATCCCAAAGTAATGTGGCTGCATTTCCGAAGCCGGTAGTGTCAACGGTAAACTGAACAAGCAAAGGATTGCATCCATAAGTTGTATCAGCAGTGAAACTAACCGTAGGAACTTGCTGCACCACCACGGTAAAACTTTGTGAGTTGGTTTGGCCGCAAGCATCTGTGGCAGTCAAAGTGTAAGTTGTTGTTGTTGCCGGTGTAACATTTACCGTGCTTCCGGTCAAGTTGCCGGGCATCCATTGATACGTAATCGTTCCATATCCGCCAGTGACATTTGCATTAAGGCTTGAGCCGCCACCTACACAAATTGGAGATGTCCCGGAAACTGTTAAACCAACAGGACTTGCAACTGTTATCGTAAACAATAATGGTCCGGCAGTACAACCTTGCGCATCAGTAATATTCAAGGTGTATGTTGTTGTTACCGCTGGATTCACCTGAACGCTTGCCTGATTTGGCAAAGAATTGCTCCACGTATATGTAATCGGATTGTTTCCTCCAATTACTGTTACACTTAAGGTCACAGTTTGTCCAGGACAGATTGTATCGTCACCGGAAGTTTGCACCTGCAAATTCACGTTAGAATTAACATGAATGGTGTCAGTACTTGTGCAACCATTGGATTGATCAGTAATTGTTACTGTATAAATCCCGGCGCTTAATCCGCTGGCGGTGTTGCTTGTGCTCACGTTTGGTGTCCAGAAATATGTGAACGGACCAGTGCCAGATACATTCACGCTTGCGCTGCCATTGCTGGAAGTACATGAGGCCGGTGTTGAAGAAGTTGTGAAAGAGAATGATCCAACAACAAATGGAAGTGACGCTGGATAAATACAAATGTTACCACAAAGATCCGTCACGGGCCCGATCAAATCAGCAGAATAAGTTCCAGCGCCTGTAATTGATGGAGAGATTGTGAATGTGAACGTGTTGTCATATTGAGCACCAGCAGCACATGCGGCAGAATAAATGCTGGTTACAACATACGGGCCACCCGGACCGTTGAAACTAAAATCACCAAGTTGAACTGTGCTACACAGAATATTTTCTGAGAACGTTACTGTCAAAGTATTTCCTCCGCATCCTGGATTATTCACGGTGAGCATCTGAGGTGGAATCTGATCGAAAATCACAGCTGTAGATGCAGAGAAATCAATCGTGTAACCGCTTTGAGAGGAACTGAAATTGCTGACATTCACAACATATGTTTGCCCAACTGTTACGGGAACTACTTGATTATATGGAGTTCCAGCTGCATTCTGAGAATTCAAGGCGGAACCGCCGTTTGGACCGGTTGTTCCGGAAGTTGCTGAGAAATTACAACTAACCTCGATACTCGGATTCGTGAATATATCAGAACAGTTATTATTTGTCAGATTGTAAACAGCCCAATCATAGTCGTCTGAACTTGTGTTCGGGGTAATTAAGAAATTGAGGTTTCCACTTTGCTGAACTGTGAAAGTATACCACACGTCGTTAAGCTCACCAGAACCAAGACAAGAAGAGCCGGAATTGATTTCGTTCGGGTAATTACCTTCGCCAGTATAGGAAACAGTGGTGGAATAGACGTTCTGGCAAATAGGAATTGCGGCCAGACAATCCTGATTGTTTGGGATCTGCGCGACCAACGCACCCGAGAAAGTGAGAAATATGACGAAGATCAGGGATGTAAAAAGACGCATCATTTAAACAAATATACGATTGAATCGATGCGGGGTTGCGTTTTGCTCGCCCGGTTTGTAAGTGGTCGAAAAAATCGTGCCAGAGGTTAGTGCGATCAATTCTATTTCTAATTTTGAGCTTAATCAGACCAAAAGACACATAAAAACAATTCACGATGAAAGTAACAGTAGTAGGAGCAGGTAATGTTGGTGCAACTTGTGCCGATGTAATCGCGCGTAAAGAACTTTGCAATGAAGTGATTCTTCTTGATATCAAACCAAATTTCGCTGAAGGAAAAGCGCTTGACATCTGGCAGACTTCTCCAGTAGATTTATACGATACCCGGGTTAAAGGTTCGACAGATGATTATTCGAAGACAGCAAATTCTGATGTTGTTGTTATTACATCCGGACTTCCAAGAAAACCGGGAATGAGTCGTGACGATCTTATTTCAACGAACGCCGCAATTGTGAAGCACGTAACTGAAAATATTATCAAGTATTCGCCTAATGCAATTATCATAATAGTTTCGAATCCGCTTGACGTAATGACCTATTGCGCATTCCTCACTGCGAAAATTGATTCAAGTCGTGTATTTGGAATGGCAGGAATTCTTGATACTGCGCGTTATCGTGCATTCCTTGCAGAGGCTTTGGATTGCTCTCCAAAAGATATTCAAGCTGTTCTCATGGGAGGCCACGGAGACACAATGGTTCCGCTTCCTCGCTATACAACTGTTGGTGGAATTCCGGTGACAGAATTAATTGGGAAAGCAGAACTGGATGCAATCGTTGAGCGCACGAAAAAAGGAGGAGGTGAAATTGTTAATCTGCTTGGAACTTCTGCATGGTATGCGCCGGGAGCTGCAGCTGCGCAAATGGTGGAAGCAATTGTTCGCGATCAGAAACGAATTTATCCGGTGTGTGCATGGCTTCAGGGAGAATACGGTTTGAAAGACGTTTATCTTGGTGTTCCGGTAAAACTTGGAAAAAACGGCATTGAACAAATCATCGAGTTGAAATTGAATGCAGAAGAAAAAGCATTACTTGCTGATTCTGCAAAAGCGGTTAAGGAGGTGATGTCGGTTCTTGATGGAATGAATGCAACAGCATAATCATTAAATAATGTTACGGAAGGTTGGAGAAAATCCAACCTTCTTTTTTTACTACCATGGCAGAAAAAATTGCATTAAAACTTCTCAACATTGAGGGCGATGGTTTTCACCTTCAAGCACGAGTAAAAATTAATGGCAAATCAGCGCTCGTGATCGTTGACACAGGGGCATCACGTACCGTTTTCGATCAGACGGAAATCAAAAAGTATCTTGGACAAGAATCCGTTGCAGCACACGATCGTCTTTCAACGGGGCTCGGAACTTCTGCCATGCAGAGTCAGTTTGTTGTACTCAGAAAATTCTCGCTAGGGAAAGTGGTGTTTGAAAAATTCGACGCGGTTGTGCTCGACTTACAGCATGTAAATCAAACCTATGTTTCACTCGGACTGAAGCCAATTGCAGGTGTGTTGGGAAGTGACGTGCTTGTAAAAATGAAAGCGCTTATTAATTTCAAGAATAATATGATGACGCTATTTCCGGCCTCCGCAAAAAAAACA
>CAZBYM010000103.1:0-10498 GCA_964495745.1 uncultured Chryseobacterium sp.
CTGTAGTGCATACTTGTAATATTTTTCTGCAAGATCATTTTTTCCAAGCGCAGCCTGTGCCACACCCATATTTACGTTCGCATAAACATACGTTGGACTTAAAGACAAACATCTTTCGAATAGCATCACTGCACTGTCTAGATTGTTACGTGCCATAAGGGCCAATCCGTAATTCATCCATGCTCTTCCATTGTTCGGACTTTTCTCAGTGGCATCTTTCCATAACGACTCACTGCTGTTCCACACTTCGCATCGCTTTCTGGTACCTGCAGCATGGCCAATCATCAGGATGAATGCGACTGATAATACGGCCCATTTAATCACTGCTCCGTTTTTATTTAACTCGTACTTTTTGATTAACAGTACTGCACCGTTCATTACAACAAGTATCAATCCTATGAACGGAAAAAACACACGGTGATCATTCAATACTTCAGCAAATGGCATAACGCTGCTGGTAGGAGCGAGCGCAATGAAAAACCAAAATATTCCGAACGCAGCCATTTTTGTTTCCTGTTTTCGCGCCAGTCGAAAAGCAAAATAAATCAATGTGGCGATAATTGTAACGCCCGCCAAAACACGAGTGTCGAAAATGCTCGACACAAGGGTCCAATCGGTATCAGCGCTTAAATTAACCGGCAGAATAAAAGTGAATAGATAATGTACAATCACAAATGCCTGTGTACACAAATACATAAACGGATCACTGCTTCCTGAGTCCCATGTTGGCGGAATCATTTTTTTGTAGATCCAGAATAGAATCACGACAATGCAGAAGGCAGCTACAATTCCAACAACGGGACGATTGGGTTTTTCAGAAGACCATTTTTTGTGCAGAAGATAAAACACCAACAACAATGGGGCGATCATCAGTGCAGTTTCCTTGATCAGAAAACCAACAATCATGGGAAGCAGATACAAATAGTATTGCCTTGCGATCGCGGAGTAGAAATAAATTACAAACGAAAGAATAATTAGTAATGTCGATTGTGAATCGGATCTGGCAATGACGTAATTAATTGTTTCTGCATTCGCAGTGTGCAACCAGAAAAATCCTGTGCCAAGTAACGCAGCCCAATTATTCCATCGGTTGCCGGGAAAAGACAACTGCAAAAGTTTCAGAAAAAAAAGAAAAAGCAATATCCCTAGAAGAATGTAGGAAACGAAAATATGGGAATGAAATTTTTCAGGTTTGGGAATACCTCCACTTCGTATTGTATCAATGCTGTTCAGAATAGTGAGTCCCGGTCTCCATGCCTGATTCGCAGGAAGCGTCGTCAATGTCGTAGGATCTGACATGAACCTTCCGATATCCATCGTATCTAAGGCACTATTATTCTCAATACAATGTGCATCATCAAAAGCAAAAGCATTATCGAAGTGTTTGGCGTAAGACCAGCAGAGTATGCTTAGAATTAATGCTGAGACCAACCAGAATTTCCACGAATATTCGGACTTCAGAGTACTTAACAGGGTGGAAACAGATTTTTCAGACGCTTCACTTGATGAACTTTTCATGGTTTCGAAGATAATAAATAGTCGGCAGTTCAGTGGCCTGTAATATCTCCCAACTCCATGTACTAATCGTATCTTTGCGCCCGATGGGTCTGTTCACCAAACGCGAAGAGAAAACGGAAGGACAAATGTCTTTCCTGAAGCATATTGAATCGTTGCGTTGGCACTTGGTTCGGTCGATAATTGTGATTCTGATTCTCGGCGGTGTTGCCTTTTGTTTTCCTGAAATTTTATTCGGAAAAATCATCATGGGGCCGACGAAAGCAGGTTTTTCTACTTATACTTTTCTGTGCGATCTTTCCAACAGCTGGGGCATGGGCAATACACTATGCTTTACGGAGTTTAATTTCACCTTTCAGAATACCGGAGTAACAGGACAGTTTACTCTACACATGTGGGCTGCGTTTGTCGCTGGAATAATAGTAGGATTTCCCTATCTGCTTTGGGAGTTATGGAGATTTGTTAAACCTGCTTTACAGGAAAAAGAGATCAAGGCTGCACGAGGTTTCATAGCTTATGCCTCGTTTCTTTTTCTCTTAGGCGTCGCTTTTGCATATTGGATTGTTGCGCCTATGGCAATATACTTTCTGGGGAATTACAAAGTGGATCCAACTATCGACAACGATTTTGCTATTGATTCGTACATCTCTGTTGTAACAACACTTGTATTGTTGTTAGGAATTGTATTTGAACTTCCTATCATCATGTATTTCCTTGCCCGATTTGGAATCGTTACGGCTACTTTTCTCAGGAAATATCGAAAGCATTCGCTTGTGGCCATATTAATAATCGCAGCTGTGATTACACCAACAACAGATGTTTTTACTCAGGCTCTCGTGGCAGTTCCATTGTGGATCTTGTTTGAAGCAAGTATTATTGTTGTTGCAAGAACAGAGAAGCGCGATTCTGTATAAGCAATCTTCATTTCGATTTTTCTGATCCCGTATTAAGTCCATTTCTAAAATTCATACTATGTCAACAGTCGCAGAATTTAATGAGTATAGAACTCGAATGAATGAAAAAATTCTTTCGGCTGATAACCTTGTGCTCAAAAGACTATTCAATCTTGACACGAATACGTATCAGGAAGGTGCTTTGCCAGTGAAAACAAAAGAACTGTTGGGGCTGGTGGCTTCGATGGTTCTGCGATGTGACGATTGCATCAAGTATCACTTGGGAAAATGTCACGAAATTGGAGTTAGTAAAAACGAAATATTTGAAACTTTCGCAGTGGCAAATATTGTTGGAGGAACAATTGTTATTCCACATACGAGACGGGCTGCAGAATACTGGGACGCTCTTGAAAGCGAGAAGTAGTCGTCTTGTCCTTTTTTATTTCTATTTTTTTGATGAGTATGTAATGGAAAAATTTCGTCATGTTTCAAGTAGTCGAAATTGCAATATCTTCGTAAAAAACCACAAACATTTTGGGTATGCAGAAAGTTGAAAGTGATACGGCTCGGTTGTATGAAGACATTCATCCTTTCATTAATGTAGACCAAACTATCGATGATTATTTAAAGTCACTTCAAATAAGTCCGGACTATTTTCGGGACATGAAGATTCTCGATTGTGGCTTTGGTGGTACCGGATGGGCTGTAGAACTTTTTTGCAGAAGCAAAGCTGCTTCGGTAACCGGAATTGACCTCAATAGTAAGTGGACGGACAGAATTACAGAACGGGTAAAAAAGTATGGCGTTCCTGTTGACTTGCGGCAAGGCACTGTGCTGGAACTACCTTTTCCGGATAACAGTTTCGATTATGTGCATTCGCATGGAGTGATGCATCATACTACTGATTGGAAAAAGGGCGTGTCTGAAATGACAAGAGTTTGCAAACCTGGAGGTAAGATTTATTTAATGCTTTATGGGAAGTTCGCGCCGGTTGGTCGGGTAATTCATTTCTTTTATCGGCTATTTGGAAAAATTATTCCTTACCGATGGACTGCTGCGTTTGTAAAGAAATTTGGTTTTTATCGTGATCACGAAATATCGCTTCTCGATGCGATGTATGTTCCGATCGAAGAGCATCTCTCTCCTAAGGAAATTGAAACACTATTGACTTCCTTGCACATGGAAGACATTACGTTTTTCGAAAGCTACAAATGGAAAAATCGTAAATTTTATTCGAGTTCATTCATGTTCGGAAAAAACATTCAGAATGTAGTTTGGGCTAAAAAATCATCGAAAAATTAGAATGGCATCTCGGGCCACACTTACTATTATCGTGATATCTGCTAACTTAATGATGCTGAAATAGGCCCCAATTTTACTAGGGCACAACCAGGCATTATCTGGGGGCAAGCCAATTGACCTGAAATTTTTAACTACGATACGTGAACAGGGCAGTTTCTGATCAATGAATGTTATCTAAGCAACTACACTTCGTATATTCGTGAGAATGAAATTTCCTGTGCTCAGACGACTTTTCCTGCTCTTCATTTGCCTTACTCTTTCGAGTATAAATGTCGATGGGCAAACAACTATTATTTCCGGAAAAATTTATGACGCTGGTACAAACGAGCCAATGCCGTTCGTCAACATTATTCTGCTGGGTACGCAAGATGGTACAGTAAGTGATTTTGATGGAAACTTTACCGTTACCTCTAATGCCAAAGCAGATTCTATCCGTGCGCAGTACATCGGGTATAAAACAACGGTTTTGCCAATCAAGCGCGGAGTAAAGCAAACCATTAATATCCCGATGAACAAGAATACACTCGAGATTCCCGAGGTGGTTATTTTTGCCGGGGAAAATCCAGCGCATATTCTTTTAAGAAAAGTCTGGGCACACAAACCGGAAAACAACAAGGAAAAACTTGATGCTTTTCAATATGAAACATATAACAAACTGGAGTTTGATCTGAATAATATCTCAGAAGATTTTCAAAAGCGGAAAGTGATGAAACCCGTCGATTTTATTTTTGACGCAATCGATAGCACGAACCCTACAGAGAAGCCACACTTGCCCATGTTTTTCTCGGAAACAGTTTCGGATTTTTATTATCGAAAAGATCCAAAAACAAAAAAGGAAATTATTAAAGGCTCAAAAGTTTCAGGAATTGAAGATGCTTCAATCTCCCAGTTCACTGGCGAAATGTATCAGGATGTAAACATTTATGAAAACAATATTATTCTGTTTGGAAAACATTTCGTTAGTCCTATTTCCAATAACGGTTTGCTTTTCTACAAATATTATTTGATTGATAGCGTGATTATCGATGGTCACAAATGTTATCAGGTTCAATTCAAACCTAAGCGAAAGCAAGAGTTATTGTTTATCGGGAACATGTGGATTGCTGATACGGCTTTCGCGATCAAGCGACTTGAGATGACGATAACAGAAGATGCGAATCTTAATTACGTTACGGCATTTTATGTAATTCAGGATTACGATGATGTAAGCGGAGCCTGGATGTTGAGTAAGGAAAGAGTTGTCGCCGATTTTGCGCTCACCAAACGTCAAATGGGATTGTATGGACGAAAAACCACTTCCTATCGCAATATTGTTGTCAATAAACCTCGTGAAGATGAATTCTATACTCGGACAGAAAATATCATTGTGGAACCGGGTGCAGAGAAACGAGATAGTTTATTCTGGGAAGAGGCGCGACACGACACTTTAACAAAAACAGAACAGGGAATTTACGACATGGTCGATTCAGTTCAGAATTTGCCAATATACAAGACGTGGGAAGACATTGTCATTGTCGCTTACTCCGGATATAAAATTATTGGACCAATCGAATTCGGACCGTGGTACAAAACCGTTTCCGGAAACCAGATTGAAGGCGTGCGATTCCGACTTGGTGGCAGAACGAGTAATTCTTTTAGTAAATGGGTTGAGTTCAGCGGTTATGCAGCTTATGGAATGAAGGATGAAGAATTCAAATATAATTTTGGATTCAAATCGTTCATCACAAAAAAGCCGCGCCAACTGGTCGGAGTAAACTATAAGAATGACTACGAAATTCTCGGGCAGAGTAATAACGCATTTACGAGTGACAACCTTCTCGCATCAATTTTCCGTCGGAATCCCTTGAACAACATGACACGTGTTGAGCAATACGAAGTCTGGTACGAGCGCGATTGGTTTACAGGATTCAATATGCGTCTTTCATTGGTGAATCGGAATATGTATCCGTTAGATGATACGACCTATGTTCAGATTTTTCCTGATCGCCCTTCCGAGTATAAACCGGGAATTCAAACTGCCGAAGTACGAATGAATTTGCGTTTTGCTTGGGATGAAAAATATATCGAAGGAGTGTTTTCCCGAGTGAGTATGGGAACACGCTATCCTGTGATTCAGGTTCAATATGTTGCAGGATTGAAAGGAGTATTGAATTCCGATTATGCTTACCAACGCCTTAGCATTAACCTTGATGATCGCATTCGCATAAATCCGATTGGTTACACAAATTACATTCTCGAAGCAGGAAAAATCTGGGGAGCTTTGCCTTATCCATTGATGATTCTTCATCCTGGAAATGAAACGTACGTGTACGATTGGGCGTCATTCAATATGATGAATTACTACGAATTCGCAAGTGATCAATATGCAATGGCAACTCTCATTCACCATTTCGATGGATTCTTTCTCAATAAAATTCCATTGATGCGAAAATTAAAGTGGAGAGAGGTCGCTTCATTCCGTTGCGTTTTCGGTAGCGTGAATTCAAGCAATAGAAATTTGCTGTTGTTTCCAACTACGCTTTATACACTGAATCGTGGGCCATATATGGAAGCGGGCGCGGGAATCGAAAATATTTTCAAGTTCTTTCGCGTCGATTGCTTTTGGCGCCTGACTTATCTGGATAATCCGCGGGTTAAACCAGTTGGAGTTAGGATTTCTCTGCAGATTCTGTTCTAGAGTGATTCTGTTTCCGCGGAAATCAATAACAATTGTTAAGACTTTGACTCGTTGCCGCGTTGCAGTTTATTCCGATATTTAACCAATGATTCTCGGTGCCGACAACATAGTCAAGAAATACAAAAGCAGAACAGTAGTTCAGGGTGTTTCTATTCAGGTGCAGCAAGGAGAAATTGTAGGTTTGCTCGGACCGAATGGCGCAGGAAAAACGACTTCATTCTATATGATCGTAGGAATGATCAAACCGAATGAAGGCCGTGTATATCTGGATGACGCTGATATTACCAACGAGCCAATGTACAAGCGCGCACAGCGTGGAATCGGTTATCTCGCTCAAGAAGCTTCAGTATTCAGAAAGCTATCCGTGGAAAGCAACATCAAAGCTGTTCTTGAAATGTCGAAGTTGACCAAAGGAGAGCAATCCCAAAAACTGGAAACACTACTTGATGAATTCGGATTGCAGCATATCCGCAAAAACAATGGGGACTCTCTTTCCGGTGGAGAGAGAAGAAGAACAGAGATTGCAAGGTGCTTGGCGAATGACCCGAAATTTATTCTTCTCGATGAACCGTTCGCTGGTGTTGATCCAATTGCGGTAGAAGATATTCAAGCTGTTGTTCACAGTTTGAAAAGAAAAAATATTGGAATATTAATTACGGATCACAATGTGCATGAAACACTCACAATAACTGATCGTGCATACTTGCTGTTCGAAGGAAAAATTCTGAAAGCAGGAACCGCAGAAGAATTAGCAGCTGATGAACAGGTGAGAAGAGTGTACCTCGGAAAGAATTTCGAGCTACGTAAACACGTTTGATTCTTATTTTCCAGTTCTCTTCTTGAATTCCCCAATTCCCTTCTTCAACAAGTCTGCATACTGCGTCGCATCAGGCGTATATGGAATCGGAGGAAGCAGTGTTTTCTCATTGTGGTCAAGTAAAACATACAAAGGCTGAGCATTCGAACCGTATTTGTCAATTTGCATCTGGCTCCATTTATTACCCCACGTTTTAATTTTGATTCCATCAACAGTGGTGTACTTCAGATTGTCAGGCAAATCAGCCTTGTCATCACAATACAATGAAACAACAACATAATCACCGTTAAGTTGATTTAGAACTTCAGGCGCTGGCCAGACATTATCTTCCATTCTCCGGCAGTTCGCGCAATTGTATCCGGTGAAATCAACGAACAAGGGTTTGCCGGTTTTCTTGGCATAAGCTAATGCAAGATCATAATCGTGGAAACAATTTAAGTTCAATGGACAATGTGCAGGATCAACTCCAACTGGTAAAGCGTCTTCACCGTTCGATTTTGTACCTGCGGAAGACCCATTAAAAGAGCCTGCATTTTCACTGTAGTATGACGGAGGTAGAATTCCACTCAGCATTCTGACCGGGGCGCCCCAAAGACCGGGAACCATATACACAACAAATGCAAATGTGATAATCGCAAACGAAACTCGCGGGACTGTGATGTGCGGCAAATCACTGTCGTGAGAAAATTTCAACTTGCCCAACAAGTAGAACCCAATAAGTGAGAAACATACGATCCAGATAGCAAGGAAAATTTCACGTGTGATAATTCCCCAGTGATACGACAAATCAACGTTGGATAAAAATTTCAATGCAAGTGCGAATTCAAGCAAACCCATTACAACTTTTACGGAGTTCAACCATCCGCCTGATTTTGGTAGAGAGTTCAACCATCCCGGGAACATCGCGAACAAAGCAAATGGAAGTGCCAATGCTATGGAGAATCCGAGCATCACGAAAAGTGGGCCCGTAATTCCCGCCTTTGTTGCTTCAACTAATGCGGTTCCTACAATCGGACCTGTGCATGAGAATGAAACAAGCGAGAGCGTAAATGCCATGAAAAATATTCCTATCAATCCTCCGCGATCGGAAGCAGCATCAATCTTATTGACAAACGCCGATGGTAAGGTAATTTCAAAAGCGCCCAAAAATGACACACCGAAAATTATGAAGACCGCAAAGAATATTAAGTTAAACCAGATATTGGCCGAGAGTTGATTGAGCGTTTGCGGATCTCCCGTTGCAAGTGTAACCAAAAGTCCGAGCGCAACATAAATTCCAATAATTGACAACGCATAAATCAAAGCATCGCGAATTCCTTTCTTTCTGCTTTTCGCACGCTTTGTAAAAAAGCTCACCGTCATCGGAATCATTGGAAATACACAAGGAGTAAGCAGCGCAATTAATCCTCCTGCAAATCCTCCTGCAAACGCTGCCCATATAGAAGTGTCTTTCGTTTCAGGTGCGGCATCCGAAGATGATGAGGCAGATGTATCTGTTGCAGCTATCGCTACTGCATTCGTATCGCTTGCATGCTTTACCGGAGCTGGACCAGTTCGTCCTGTTAACTCCTGCAACATTTTGTAAATACTGTCGCAATTGCATGTTCCTCCTGATCCGATAAAAGGATTTGAATCAGGAATGATTTGATCGCCTGTAGGAGCTGTCACTCCGGTGCAAGGAGTTCCTTGAACATTGAAGGTAAAAACGGGCTGCGGAAAAAAGTTCACGCATTGCTGGTCACTACAAACCATGCCGTCAACTACTCCGGTAATTTTGATTGGCTTGTCGTTCTTTACTTTTATTCGCTGACGAAAAACAGCTTTGTCTTCAAAAAACTTGATCACTTGGTTGTCGAAAACCGGCTCGGCCTTTTCTATTCCTTTTGGTTCACTTGTTTTTCCAACGAAATCAAAATCGGAATTTGGATCAAAAAGAAAAGCTGTCGGAAGTGGCCCATCTTTTACTTCAACTTGCGAATAGAGGTGCCAATGCTTGTCAATAGTTGCTGTGAAAATAAGATCGAACTCGCAATCACTAATCTTTTTGGTTGTGTACGTCCACTTACAATGCAGGTCGGGCTTGTTCTGTGCAAACGCAGCATTTGGAATTGCAAGTACAAGCGCTACCAATAGTGGCAGGAATTGTTTGAAGAGTGGAAGCGATCGATTCATATCAAAAATTAAACGTGTTGAGCGTCTCAAATTTAGACGTTATCTCAACACGTTAGAAAGTTTATTTGTAAGTGGCAGGGTGGGAAACCCCGACCGTCAATTAATCGACGGTAGCTTACTGAATTGTAATCTCGAAATCTTCATCATCTGGAGAGAGACTTTCGCCAGTCCGGTTCAACATATAGTTGACAACAGCCTTAATCATGAAGGCATCATCTGCACCTTTGATCTTGATGTGCTGAATGTAATGTACCTGACCTTCAAGGCAAGACACTTCGAATCCGTATTGAGAGTCGTAAAACTTGCTCGCCTTTCCAGATTCATTTACATCCCCGATCAACTCATAAGAATCGGATGGGTCAAACTCAAAATTCGTAGCCAATGGTCCGTCAATTCCGGTCATTGATTTCGAATAGATTTTCCATCCATTTGGAATTGTTCCGACAAAGTGAACATCCGCCTCGCCATCGAGCTGATGTACTACGTAGCTGGTCCATTTCATTCGCACTGCATTCGTTTGTGTGAAGCTTCCCATGAAAAACAGGGAACACAACAATACTGCAACAGTCATCATTCTAGAAACCTTACCTGAAGCTTTCATTTTCAATGTTTTACGTTAAATCTACTGCAGGTATTGTGCCTCCTGCGTTGATAACAAATATACGCATAAAAAGTTATCAACAAAGAAATGTTGGGAGCAATAATGCGTGATTTTCGACGAAATACGACGATTATGTGATTACTTCGTGAATTCGACGGATGGGGATCACCATTCCACTCTTGAGAATGATCCGTTCTTCAGTCACGGCCCAGATCGTTGTTTCTACCTGTTTGTATCCGTCATTGTCTGTGAAATAGATTTTCACTTTTGAATGATCAACATTGCCCAGAATTAAAGCCCGGTCAAGTTCTACTCTGCGTTTGCGTCTTTCTTCAATGGACGATAATACATCGTCCTTAGGAAAGCTTAGGTTACAGACAGTTTCTTTGTCTATAACCGTTGCGGCGGTTGTAGCTGTATTCATGGAAGATGGGTTTGTTGGTGAAGTGTGTGTGTACTTCTACGAATATAACCCAATAGGGTTGGGAAGCAAGATTCAGAATTATTCTGTTTTCAACAGG
>CAZBYM010000104.1:0-5532 GCA_964495745.1 uncultured Chryseobacterium sp.
CAAAATGATGCTGCGAGAGACATGTATGACGAGTCAGTCAATAGACGTAGTTCAGTAGACAACTGGACATTCGTTGGTCCGGTTGGCGCGCCAAGTAACGGTGGCGCTGGCCGAATTAATTTCGTTCGATTCGACCCAAACAACTCAAGTATCATGTATGCTGGTGCACCAGCCGGAGGCTTGTGGAAAACAACTAATGGCGGCGCATCATGGACATGCCTCACTGACTTCATGCCTATTATCGGATGTTCCGATCTTGCTATTGATCCAAACAACACGAATATTCTTTATCTCGGAACGGGCGATTTAGATGGTGGTGATACACCTTCACTCGGAGTAATGAAAAGTATCGACGGTGGAATTACCTGGAGCAATACCGGATTGAATTTTAATATTATTCAATCAAGAAAAGTTGCGCGGATAATTATTGACCCAACAAACAGCAACATTATCTATTGCGGAACATCTGCGGGAATTTACAAAACATACGACGCAGGAACTAACTGGTCGCAAGTTTCTGCTTCCGGAATTAAGGATATGGAAATGAAGCCGGGAGATCCCAATACGCTTTATGCCTGTCGTACAACTTTCATCATGACTACAAATGGAGGAGCAAGTTGGACGTCTATTTCCTCCGGGCTTCCGCAAAACAATCAAGTGAGTCGATTGGCTATAGCAGTTACTCCTGACGATCCCAATTATGTTTATGTTGTCGCAGGGGATGCGACTTCGCAAGGCTACCAAGGAATTTACGTTTCGACAAATGGAGGGACGAGCTTCACTCCTCGAGCTTCATCGCCAAACCTCTTGGGCTGGGATGAAAATGGAGGAGATTCTGATGGGCAAGCTTGGTACACATTGTCGATAGCGGCAGCTCCATATAACAAAGACATTGTAGTAGTCGGCGGAGTTAATATGTGGCGCTCAGACGATGGAGGTGTGAATTGGAATCTCAACGCGCATTGGTATGGCGGAGGTGGTGCGCCTTACGTGCATGCTGATATTCACGGACTGGAATTTCACCCAACTCTACAAGGAACTTATTACGCCGCATGTGATGGAGGTGTTTTCGAAACAACAACTGACGGAGCTTCTTTCGACGACCTCAGCAGTAATATGTGCATCGCGCAAATTTACAAGCTTGGGATTTCTACAACCGATGCGGGCAATCTCATCACCGGTCATCAGGACAACGGCACAAATGTAAAAACAGGCGCCAGTTATGAAGAAACTCTCGGAGGCGATGGAATGGATTGTTTCGTTGACAGAACGAATGACAATACAATGTTCGCATCAATTTATTACGGCGATTTTTACAGATCAACAAATGGCGGACAAAATTGGAGCGGAATCACAAATGGACTCAGCGGAAACGCAGATTGGGTTGCTCCGTGGAAGCAAGACCCAATCGTAGCGACAACAATTTATTGCGGATACGATCAGGTTTTTAAGTCGACCAATCTGGGTAACTCGTGGACTCAAATGGGAACAATTTCAAATTCCTCATCCCTGACTGAAATTGAAATTGCGCCTAGCAACACGCAATATATTTATACAACAAACGCTTCGTCAATTTACAGAACAACAAATGCCGGCGGTACCTGGACAAATATCACAGGAAGTCTTTTGACAAACGGAAATGAAATCGCCGGAATTGCGATCAGCCCATATGATGAAAATGTAGTTTGGATTTGTCTCGCAGGTTATAGCAACAACTCTAAAATTTATTATTCAACAGATGCCGGCACTACGTGGACAAATATTTCATTTGGACTTCCAAACATTCCGGCCAATGCGATTAAAGCTGTTCCACACACGGGCAATAATTTGATCTTCGTTGGAATGGACGCCGGAGTATATTATCGCTCCGACAACAGTAACGGATGGCAACCCTATTTTTCAGCACTTCCATTAGCTCCCATTTCCGACTTCGAAATTTTCGAATCAACGATGACCTTGCGTGCCGCAACTTATGGTCGCGGTGTTTGGGAATGCGCGATCAATGCCGAATTGACAACACCGCTTGCAGCCTTTACAGTGAATGCAAATTTAATTTGTCCAGGAACAACTGTTACGTTCACAGATTTATCCGACAACACTCCAAACTCATGGTCGTGGGTTTTCGCTGGAGGAAATCCGTCAACATCAACAGTACAAAATCCTGCTGTGACGTATTCGTCTCCTGGAATTTATCCTGTTACACTTACCGCTTCAAATGGTTATGGTTCAGATATCGAAACACAAACAACATACATCACAGTTAGCGGTTCCCAACTTCCTCCGCTCGTTGAAGGATTTACCGCCACAACATTTGTACCTGCCGGATGGCGTGCTGTAAACAATGCGAACCAGTCAATGTATTGGCAACGCAGCGCCACCGTTGGGCATAACAGTTCGCAAAGCGCATACTTCAACAATTTCAGCAATAATACAGTTGGAGCTACCGATGACATGCTAACTCCGGGAATGAACTTCATTGGATACGGCAGCCCTCAATTGCAATTTGATGTTGCGTATGCGCGTTACAACGCTGCAAGATCAGACAGCCTGGAAGTTCTTGTGTCTGACGATTGCGGAGCAACATGGACCAGCGTTTATCTCAAAGGCGGAACAGTGTTGTCTACAGTGGCCGATCAAACAACCGCATTTACTCCAAACAATAATCAATGGAGAACCGAAACAGTTTCACTTTCTGCTTATGCGAATGTTTCTTCACTTACAATTGCATTCAGAAATCATGGACGAAATGGAAACTACATCTATCTGGATAACGTGAACATTTCTGCAACACCGGTAGCAATTCCGCTGGCGCAATTTACTTCTCCTCTTGTTTGCGCGATGGATTCTGTTCAGTTGCTTGACCTTTCCTCGCCTCTTCCAACGAGTTGGAGTTGGTCGATTGGCGGAGGAAATCCATCTACAAGCACAACGCAAAATCCCAATGTCCTTTGGAATACTCCAGGAACTTACACGGTAACATTAATTGCTACGAATAGTTTTGGCTCTGATACAATCACCCAAACAATCACTGTCAACGCACTTCCAATTGCAGATGCAGGCGAAGACACTTCGTATTGTCTCACAACATATGTACCGCTTGATGGCTCCGGTGGAATGTTTTACAATTGGTCTCCAACAACGGCAATGTACAATTCGTCATTTGAGAATCCTCTCGTTTACATAAGCACGAGCACCACATTCTCCATGACCACAACGGATAGTTTGGGTTGCTCTGCAAGTGACACAGTGCGCATCACAATCATGCCGCTTCCTGCATTTTCCACAACAGTGACAGACGCAAATATTTGTCCTGGCGATACTACTTCTATATTCTGCTCAACTGGTCAATGGAATTATTCATGGTCGCCAGCGGGTTCGCTGAACACGGCTATTGGCGATAGTGTAGTCGCGTTCCCAATGTCAAGTGTGACATACACCGTTACTTCTACTGATACAGTCACAGGCTGCTCCGGAACTTCTGTTCGCACGATTACAGTATTTCCGTTTCTTCCAACGCCAATAATTTCTGTTTGGGGATTTAATTTGACGTGCCCGGTTGCTGCGTATTCTTACCAATGGTATTTAAATGGAAATCCGATTCCGGGCGCAACATTGTCCTGGTATCTTGCCACACAAGTAGGAATGTATCAAGTAGAGGCGTTTAATTCTCAAGGTTGCTCTTCAGGTATTTCAGGAGCAATGTTGGTAGATGCAATTCCTGACGTGGCTATTACAACTTTCAATATCAGCCCGAATCCAAATGCCGGAATTTTCTCAATTTCTTTCTCGGGACAAACCAATTCCGACTACTCTTTGGAAATTATGAGCGCTGAAGGAAAAATTGTTGCCTCAGAAAAAATGATCGATTTCACTGGAGAGTATAATAAACAATTTGATCTTTCAGGTTACGGATCGGGCATGTACATGATTCGAATTACACACAATAATGCTGCTACTGCTTATCGAATGATTGTCTTTTGATGTTAGCTGAACTGATGGATAGTATTGACCAATCGTGGACTCTCTTTCTTGATAGAGACGGTGTAATCAATGTGCGCATTGAAAATGATTATGTAAAAACTCCGGATGAATTTATTTTTCTTCCTGGAGCAAAAGAAGCAATCGTACGACTCTCAAAAGCATTTGGTCGTATTGTCGTTGTAACCAACCAACAGGGAATTGGGAAAGGATTATATACATCCGATGACCTTTCCTTAATTCACAATAAGATGTTGGGGGAAATTCAACTTGCAGGAGGAAAAATTGATGCGGTTTATTTTGCCCCGCAACTTCAATCTGAAAATTCTCCTATGCGCAAACCGGGAATTGGGATGGCGCTTGCTGCAGCTGAAAAATATCCTGAAATCAATTTTTCAAGATGCATAATGGTTGGCGATACAGCCAGTGATATGGAATTTGCGCGTAACGCCGGCATGCGAGCTGTTCTATGCACACCAATAAAAACAGATGTTCCTTGCGACATGCATTGTTGCTCGTTGCAGGAATTTGCATTGTATATTCCTACTGTGAAATAATCTGCAAATGAAACTTTCCACGAGCGGCATAGAAATCCGAAGAATCAGTTTACCCCGAATCGTATGGCTCCTGATCGCCACGGTGATGTTCTGGCACCTGCTGTTCGTGAGATTGAGTGAGCCGAGCCGTACTTACGTAATTGGAAGCGATGGCGCCGGATATTATGCCTATCTCCCCGCAGCATTCATTTACCACGATCTCGAATTCAAGTTCTGTCAGCTCGGTCAACCAACAAAAATAGAAAGCAGTGGCGCTGATCATACCTTGTTTATGAATCGTACGATTGAAGGAAAACTGGTTAACAAATATTTTATTGGCACCGCAATTCTTGAGTCCCCATTCTTCTTTATTGCCTATGGTACCGCATCGTGGTTTGGTTATCCTCCCAATGGGTATTCGTTTCCTTTCCAATGCGCGGTTGCTTTGGCGGCAATCTTCTACGTTTTGTTGGGCCTCGACCAACTTCGAAAACTCCTCCTCAAAAAAGGAATGTCCGAAAGTGTCACTGCACTCACGATGCTGCTCATCTTCCTGGGGACCAATCTTTATCATTACGCGAGTGCCGAACCCTCAATGTCACATGCATACTCATTTTGCATGGTTGCGATTTTTCTCAATCAAGTCCACAACGCACTGCACCTACATAAGCCGCGCGCAATAATGTGGTCAATCATCGCGCTCGCCATGATTATTCTTATTCGCCCGGTAAATGGAGTCGTACTTTTTGCAACTCCGTTCATGGCTGGATCATGGTCAACTTTCGCAGCAGGTTGCGTTTACGCGTGGAAAAATTTCAAATTTGTTCTTCTTGGAACAGGATCCGCTTTTGTCATGTTCTTTCTGCAACTTCTCGTTTACAAATTGTCTGTCGGTGATTGGTTCGCAGACTCGTATTCAGGAGAACATCTTGATCTAACTAACGCGCATATTTACAATGTTTTGTTCAGCTGGAGAAAAGGGTTCTTTGGCTTTACGCCGCTCATGATTATTGCAATG
>CAZBYM010000104.1:5542-10445 GCA_964495745.1 uncultured Chryseobacterium sp.
GACTCATTTTTCTAAAATCACATTTCGAAAGAATAGCTTTCATCTGCTTCTGGTTGCTTAATGTTTGGGTCATTTCCAGCTGGCAGTCATGGATGTATGGTGGAAGTCTTGGAATGCGCCCATTGATCGACACGTATGCAATCATGGCGATTCCGCTTGCCTTCCTCATTCAAGCTCTTGTCAGAAAAAGAATCGCGATGATCATTATTTTTCCTGTATTCATTTTTGTTATTGTACTCAATCTCGTTCAGCATTACCAGTATAATATTGGAATACTTCCATATGATGAAATGACAAAAGAGAAATATGAAAAACTGTTTTTCCGTACAAGCCATTTCTATTCCTGTATTTATGATCCCGGAACCTTACACACACATACTTTGCCGGATGGGTCGCAAATGATAGGTTCTCGGAAAAGAACATTTGATGAAGATTCAAGCATACACTTTGAGTCGTATTTCGGACTCTCACAGGAAAAACCATTTTCCGGGAAACTTGGGGTCAAACTAGACACAATGCAAACAACCTGTGGGTTAAGTGTTATGTTTCACGACGTCGTTCCCGACTCACTTCTTCCTCGCGCCTGGGTTGTGGTAAAGGCAAAAGTTTTTCTTTTACGTGACACCCCATTTCCGAAAATGGGGATAACCTTCCGCGATTCAGTCGGTGATTATGAATGGCATGGACCACCATTGTTTTTCATTGTCAATCACTCAGGAGAATGGCAGGATTTCAGATACGCTGTGAAAGTTCCAACCCCAAAACATCCCAAAGGCAATGTGTGCGTGTACTTTATTCACGATGACAAATCGGTTGCATTTGGCGATGATTTTGAAGTGGAATTTTGGATTGAACCTGAACAAAACCGCGGTAACTAGTTGACGAGCTGCAGGGTTCACTTAGCCCTCCCGTTTTCGCCCTGAAATTGAATCTCACTCGCACTCATACAGCACATTTCGTCCTGAGTAATTTCCATTCTATTTTCACCCGACTAAAGCCTCTTTTTCACTCACGAAAACACTGATTTGGCTCATGTTTATTGCCGGTTTTCTAGAAGAATAATATGTATTTTTACCCCGCCCGCTGAAGGCCATTAACATCAGCAAACTGACTCTCGCGGGCACTCGATTTAATACGCGCGTTTATGACCAATTCAGCACAAGACTACCTGCCAATAATTTTTACAGTAATTGTTGCGGCCGGATTTGTGGTTACTACCATGTTCGCGACCCACAAACTGGGACCGAAACGTGACACCAAGAAAAAATTAGACCCGTTCGAATGCGGAATTGATGTGCAAGGCAACGCACGCGTTCCGTTTTCTGTAAAATACTTTCTCGTAGCAATTCTCTTCGTGCTTTTTGACGTTGAAGTGATATTCATGTATCCATGGGCTGTTAATTTCAGAGACCCCGATGGACTTGGGCCGCTAACCGGGCTGGGCATTGTTGGATTTATCGAAATGATTTCATTCATGGCTTTCCTGATGGTCGGATTTTATTACGTCATCCGGAAGGGCGCTCTCAAATGGGAAGATTAGTAAACTAATTCTCGAAGAAAAAAATACAATGTCAGAACCTGTAAGAACCAAAATGCAAATTGCCAAATCTCCGGAAGGAGTGGAAGGCCCGGGGTTTTTTCTTACTTCATTGGAGAAAGCCGTTGGTCTCGCACGGAAGAATTCAATCTGGCCGCTCCCATTCGCAACTTCATGTTGCGGAATTGAATTCATGGCAACTATGGCTTCACATTACGATCTAGGCAGATTTGGTTCTGAGCGCTTGAGTTTTTCTCCGCGCCAAGCAGATTTGCTCATGGTAATGGGAACCATTTCTAAAAAGATGGGGCCTGTGCTTCGTCAAGTCTATGAGCAAATGGCTGAGCCTCGCTGGGTATTAAGTGTTGGAGCATGTGCAAGTAGTGGTGGAATTTTTGACACATACAGCGTACTTCAAGGAATCGATCGCATCATTCCAGTTGATGTTTATGTCCCTGGATGTCCTCCCCGTCCAGAACAAATCATCGATGGTCTGATGAGAGTTCAAGATCTTGTCGGCAACGAATCTCTTCGAAGAAGAGGTTCTGCAGAGTATACAGAGTTGATGAACAAATACGGTATCGAGTAATAACATGGCAGTTCTCATCCAAGAAATAACCAAAGGCCTGCACGATCAGGTTTTGCATCTGCTGAAAGAAAAATTCACAACGGGCCTTGTGTCTTCTTCCTGCGAATACGACTTCCCTGTATTCGTTGTTGAGAAAGAAATTGCTCACGAGGTATTGCAATATCTACGTGACGAGCCTTCACTCAATTATCATTTTCTGACAACCATGTGCGCATTACACTATCCTGAAAATGCCGGAAAGGAATTTGCGATCATGTATCAGCTTCACAATTTTCCAGAGAACAAACGCATTCGCATAAAAACTTTTTTGCCTGAACAAAAACTTGAAATTGCCACCATCACCGATTTATGGGAAGCGGCAAATTGGATGGAACGTCAGGAATACGATTTCTTCGGAGTGAATTTCATTGGACATCCCAATCTAATTCGCATTCTGAATATGGAAGACATTACCTTCTTCCCTATGCGCAAAGATTTTCCTTTGGAAGATCAAACACGCGACGATAAAAATGATTCGATGTTTGGCCGTTAATAAGCCACCTGTTATATGAGCGAATTCAATAGCATAAAAGAAGAAATCAAGGAAGAGAAAGAGTATTCTACACTCAATCTTGGACCGACACATCCTGCAACACATGGAATTTTCCAGAACGTTCTTCAGATGGACGGGGAAATTATTCGTGATGCCGTTCCTACAATTGGATACATCCATCGTGCATTTGAAAAATTAGCAGAGCGTCGACCTTACGCACAAATTACCCCAATAACGGATCGCTTGAATTACTGCTCATCTCCAATCAATAACATGGGATGGGAAATGACAGTTGAAAAACTTATTGGTGCAGATATTCCTAAGCGCGTGCAATACATGCGCGTTGTGATCATGGAATTGTCCCGCATTTCTGATCATATTATTTGCAACTCTGTTGTTGGAGTTGATACAGGCGCACTTACCGGATTCACTTACATTTTTCAGGCTCGCGAAAAGATTTACGAAATTTTTGAAGACATCTGTGGTGCCCGTCTCACTACCAACATCGGTCGCATCGGAGGGTTCGAACGCCAATGGCCGGACAGTGCATGGGCAAAGATTGACACCTTCCTTAAAGAGTTTCCCGCCGAATTGAAGCAGTTTGAAAATCTCCTTATGCGCAACCGTATTTTCATGGAGCGTACAATTGGCGCAGGCCCGATTAAAGTGGATCGCGCATTGCAATATGGTTTCACCGGGCCGAATCTTCGCGCCGCAGGTCTTGATCATGATGTGCGTGTGATGAATCCTTATTCTTCCTACGAAGATTTCACGTTCAGCATTCCCATAGGAAAAGAAGGTGATGTATATGATCGCTTCATGGTGCGCGAACAGGAAATGTGGGAATCACTCAGCATCATCGAGCAGGCGTTGAAAAAAATTGATCGGAAAGATCCTGTTATCAGCGGCAATGTTCCTGAATTTTATCTACCACCGAAAGAGGCTGTATACAACAACATGGAAGCTTTGATTTACCATTTCAAAATTGTAATGGGCGAGACAGACATTCCAGTTGGCGAAGTATATCATTCTGTTGAAGGTGGAAATGGCGAATTAGGTTTTTATCTCGTCAGCGATGGAGGAAGAACACCGTATCGTCTCCATTTCCGTAGACCATGTTTTATTTATTACCAGGCATATCCGGAACTCATCAAAGGCTCCATGTTATCGGATGCAATTCTTACAATGAGCTCAATGAATGTGATTGCCGGAGAACTTGACGCATAAACGACAAACATTATGTCGAAGAAAGAAATAAAATTCAGTGACGAAACGCTTGCTCTTGCACAGCGAATCATGAGACGTTATCCGGAAGGAAAACACAAATCGGCTATACTTCCAATTCTGCATCTTGCACAAATGGAATTCGATGGATGGCTTTCCGCTCCTACAATGGACTATGTCGCAACAATTCTCAACATCAAACCAATTGAGGTATATGAGGTTGCGTCGTTTTATTCGATGTTCAATCTGAAACCTGTTGGTAAATGTGTGATTGAAGTTTGCCGAACCGGACCATGTTGGCTGTTGGGCGCTGAAGATCTTGTTCGTCACATCGAAAAGAAATTAGGTATTTCCGCTGGAGAAACTACGGCTGACGGAATGTTCACCTTGAAAACTGTTGAATGTCTTGCCGCATGCGGAACAGCTCCGATTATTCAGGTGGGCGAATGTTATCATGAAAATATGAGCCGCGAAAAAACGGACGAAATGCTGAACGACTACCGCAGCAAGAATGAAGTGGTTACGCATTGGGATAAAAAACACGTTAAAGCATAGCCGGAAATGGGAAAGCAACTTCTGCTCGAAAATATTGACACTCCGGGAATCGAAACGATGAACGGATACAAATCGCATGGAGGCTACGCCGCTCTTGAAAAAGCGATGAAGATGAATCCTGCTGATCTTGTTGAAGAAGTTAAAAAATCCGGATTGCGCGGTCGCGGAGGCGCAGGATTTCCAACGGGAATGAAATGGGGATTCATTGCTAAACCGGAAGGCGTTCCTCGCCATTTGGTTTGTAATGCCGATGAATCTGAACCCGGAACATTCAAGGATCGATTCCTCATGGAGAAGAAACCGCATATTCTCATTGAGGGAATGATCATTTCGAGTTTTGCGCTCGGGGCGAATCTTTCATACATCTACATACGAGGCGAACTCTTATACATTTATCACATTCTTGAAAAAGCAATTGCTGAAGCTTACGCGGCGGGCTATCTCGGGAAAAATATCATGGGTACAG
>CAZBYM010000105.1:0-7820 GCA_964495745.1 uncultured Chryseobacterium sp.
TCCTCCGAATTTGCTTTCTACAAGCGGAGCGTTTTATATTACGTTCTATTCCGATTTCTCAGTGATACGTCCAGGATTTGAAGCTACATGGAATTCAACTCCTGTCGGTATTCCGCCTGCTGCAAGTTTCAGTTATTTGCCTGCGGTTCCTCCTGCTCAAACTCCTGTACAATTTACAGATCAGTCACTCAACGCTCCAACTGCATGGTTCTGGGATTTCGGTGATTTAGGAACATCTTCTATTCAGAATCCAATTCACGTTTATGCTAATGCGGGAACATACACTGTAACATTAATCGCGACAAATTGCATTTCAAGCGATACAACTACATATGTTCTAAACGTTCTTCCAAATGGAATTCAAGAAACAGAATACTCCGGATTTGACGTTTATCCAATTCCATTCAGTGAATCAACAACACTGATTCTTGCTGAAGGCGTAGAACCATCTTCTGTGACAATTGGAATTACCGACATCGCAGGACGTAGTATACAAGTCATTCAACCAACTTCTGCGCGAACCACAATCTATCGCAATGGAATGAGTGCAGGAGTCTATTTTGTGAATTTGTATAACGAATCGGGTAAAATGGTTAGCACAAGACGAATTGTAGTAACTGATTAGTTTGTTGGACGATTTACTAAACTTGAAATGTCAAGTAGCGCATGAAACTCTCACCAGAATTTGCCTCTTCCGAAAAATCCGGAGAAGTATTTCAACATTCTGTCTTCGTGCACAGGAATGATGGGATTCTGGAAATTTCCTGCGCCGATAATTTCGAGTATGACGTGCCTGAAATCAAACAGAATCTTGAATACATCCGAGTAGCCGCCAGCAATTCCAAAATACGTGTGCTAAGTGTTTCTAAACAATTTACTACTGTTACCAAGGACGTTCGGCATTACGTGGCGTCCGGTCCACATCGCGACTACGTGATAGCCGAAGCATTCGTCATTCATACAACCGGTCAGATTCTCCTGGCCAATTTGTTCCTTAAAATCAACAAGCCAATAGTTCCTGCAAAATTTTTTAGAAACAAATCTGACGCAGAAGTCTGGTTAAAGAGCTTCATCTAGCAACTGTTGTGGGAGTAATTCAGGACATAGGCAATCGGATCTCGGCAGTTTTCTTCATCCAGTTTTCGAAATCAAAATACTTCGAAATCAATTTTTCGTTCGGGTCTTCTTGTGCTTTACGAAAAGCATTCCACTGACGAATACATCGGATTTTTTTCTCTTTCGCCGGAAGCTTATCGTGCATTGCTTCAATAAACTCTACGAATATTCCCGCCGATTTGAATAACCCTGATTTCTCCAACCACTTGCGAGACGACTTTAGCAAATAACCGATATTTTCTTCCTTATTCTCATAATGCACAATTAGCAATGCCAACTTTGCTGTTATCAGAATTTCCGGGCGCAATTGCACTGCTGTACGAACAGAAGCAATCCTGTTTAACCAACGCGCCGCGCCACGTAAATCTTTTCCACCATACAACAAAATTGCCAGCGAAAGAATTACATCATATTGCTCTCCTTGGTAATACTCGCCGAACTTTCGCAAACCCTGTTCAACAGATTTTACCAATGGAATTCCTTTCTTGTAATCTTTCTGACGCGAATAAATAAAAATTTCATTCTCGTGTGTATTCAGAAAAATTCGAGCCATCATGGCTTCATTCTTCAAATTAATTTTTGACATGAATCCGCGCTGTTGCTCTATCCAACTCATTGCCTCTTCATATTGGTCAAGAAAGATGCACGCGTTCACAATGTTGTTCATGTTGTTGTTGTAGATATGCGGAATATCTGCAATGAACCAAGGATGCGTTTCAAGATGTTTATGAATGAGGCGATAACTTTTCTTTCTGTCTTCATGACTACCCATAAACGCGGCCTTCATTGCAAGTGCAGAATGGTAATAATAAATCGTAAGAAAAGTTCTTGACTTATCTTTCTCTGCTTTCTTCATCACGTTGTCCATCCCTGAAATGATAGACTTCAGCTCATCCTGCTTAACCTTGGCAGTCGACAATAGATTTCGCAATCGAAACGAATACTGCATAATCTCCGCCTGTACATCCAACGCGGCTATTGCATCTCTTTCTTCCTGAATAACCGCATCCATTTCTGATTCACCTCCTGTTACAGTCAGAAGTGCAGCCTCCCAACGAATGAAAGAAAGCGCCGGGAATAGTTTTTCAAGTTTCAACGTCTCCACTTTCCCCTTGCGTGCTTGTTTCAAACATGCTTTGAACATTTTCTTTTCGTAGAGAATATCGATTGAGATCAGTTTCTGATAAACGGCGACCGACTGTCTTGATCTGTGAAAATGAATCAGAGAATCTATTATGAGTCCTTGCAAATAATTCTTCTCCGTGGCAAAACGTAATCGTCCGGCCTTGTCAAGATTCCTCTTAAGTTCTCCTTCATTGTATTCTTCCTGGTCCAATATAGAATCAAACAACTGGATGTAGCTGTTTCCGCCCTTTAGCGCATGTCGTTGTGACAACAACTTAAAATGCCGCTTTTCGTTCATCGAAAGCGATTGAATCAGCTGATGTAACTCGTTGGAAGATTTCATATTTCTGACACCTTATAAATTACCTACACTTTTGCAAGAATACTCGAAAATACAGGATTTTATCTTCAATTAGAACATCGAAAAACGCAATTCTGAAGCCTAATGAAAATCCCCCTTTTCTGAATAAGGACTTGATCACTACCATTAAGCGGAATACATTTGATTTAGAGTTGAAATGCACAGTCGGAGTTTCTAACCAGCCGACAATTTTTATCAATAAACAAACCAACATGACACTCAACACAACCTTCCGAAAATTCAGACTTCTTGTACTCGCGTTATCTCTTGGGTGCGCACATCAAGTATTTTCTCAAGGAAAAGTGAATTGGACAACCAACTTTGGCCGTGACAAATCGTTCATTGAAAACAAAGGACAATTTTTTGTTCCCGGCAACAGCGTTCCAGCAACAGATATTCTTTATGCGATCGAAGATGGCAACACCCGTGTTCTTTTTACCAAAGCCGGAGTAACATTCAGCATGGTGGATATGAACAAGAGAAAGAAAACTGAAGAGGAAAAATCGGAAGAACTGCGGACGGGAATGAAATGTCAGACAAACCGTGTTGGATTGAAAAAAGATATTGTGCACATGCGTTGGTTAGGTGCAAATTCAAATGTGGTAGTAAAGGCTGAAGAAATGGCAGCGGATCTCCACAGTTATTCTAACAAAGACTTTTCCGGAGCGTGGATTAACACTGCGGAAATTCGTTCATACAAGAAATTGACGTATGTAAATATTTATCCTGGAATCGATGTCGAATATGTTATTCATCCTGTTGAAGGATTTAAGTACACGATTATTCTTCATCCCGGAGCTGATATTTCCAAATTTCAAATGCAGTATTCCGACGTCAACAACATGACTATTGATCCAAATGGAAATTTGCTCATCCCTACTCTATTCGGCAATATCACTGATCATGCACCAGTTACATTTTATGCAGATAATAAAGCATCTGTGATTTCCTCTAAGTATGTATTGAATAATTCAATTATCACTTTCAATCTTGGGAAATACGACAATACCAAAACGGTTCACGTGGATCCTTGGACTGTGAATCCTGCATTTGGGAATTGCAATAAAATCTGGGAATGTGAACATGATGCTCTTGGCAACGTGTACCTGTACGGAGGTGATTCTCCAATGCGACTAAGAAAATACTCTAACGCTGGTGTGCTCTTGTGGACGTTCAATACTGCATGGGACACATCCAGTTTTTGGGTGGGAAGTTTTGTTGTGAATCAGGCTGGTGAATCTTTTTGCACTTCCGGTTCCAATGGAGAAATAGTTAAAGTCAATACGACTGTTGGCGGACAAGTTTGGTACAACAATCCGAATGGATTTCTTGGCCCGTTGTTCGAATACTGGCACTTGACTTTTGATTGCGATGAAACACAACTAGTCGTTGGAGGAATGCGTGCACCTAGTCCATTCTCCATTGCCAATTATCGCGGGGCAGTAATGAATATAAACCTCGCGAGTGGCGCCGTAATTAGTTTTGTTGCTGTAGGCTGGGTTGCAGGATTGAATATCAAGGAAGCAAAAACTATAGCCTGCGCACCGAACGGTAATTTTTATTTTATGACTCTCGATTCTGTTGGTTGTGTAACACCGGCAATGTCGTTGAGTTGGAAAACGACAAGCGGATATGGTTTCTCCTACGGAACTTGCGGTTATGGTGTCACCAATCAAGGAATAAATGCAATTCGTTGCACTGCAGGATCGATTTACACGCAGAATGGAACAACAGTTCATCAAAGAAATATTGCAAATGGAGTAATCAGCGCAACAGCTGCAATTCCAGGAGGTTCTTCGAATTCGTCATTCGGGAATTCACCCAACAACAGCGGACTTGATATTGATAATTGCGGCAATGTATATTGCGGTTCAATCAATCAGGTTGTAAAGTATGATGCTGCGTTAAATCAATTATCTACTGCAGCAACGAGTGGAGCTGTATATGACGTAAGTGTAAATATCAACGGAGACGTTATTGCATGTGGGCCGGGATATGCATCACAAATCAGTATGACTGCATGTGCTCCTATTGTTCTAAACTGTAACGCATCCGTTCCGTTAAGTGTAACTTCTTCGTTTAACAACATCAATTGTTTCGGACAATGCACCGGAACCGCTTCTGTAACTGCATCAGGCGGTAATGGAGTTTACACTTATCTCTGGGCTCCGTCAGGAGGAACATCCGCATCGGCTACAGGACTTTGCGTCGGCACTTACACATGTACAATCACAGATGGACTTGGAGCGACAATAACAGCGACATTCAACATCACGCAACCGGCTACTGCCTTAACCGCAACAAGTACGCAAACAAATATTCTTTGCAGTGGAGGAACAGGTTCTGCAGCAGTAGTAGCTTCCGGAGGAACTGCGTCCTATTCGTATGCATGGTCTCCATCAGGAGGAACAGGATCTTCTGCAAGTGGACTTGCTAGTGGAGGTTATACCTGTACAATCACAGATGCGAACGGTTGTTCAACAACACAGACTTTTAATATTACAACACCTACAGCAATCGCTCCTTCAATAGTATCATTCACAGACGCAACGTGTGGCAACAATGATGGAACTGCTACTGCCAATGCAACAGGAGGAACAGGTCCGTATACGTATGCGTGGACTCCATCGGGTGGTAATGCTGCGGCAGCTACGAATCTCGGTGCAGGAATTTACACTGTCACAGTTACTGATGCGAACAATTGTACCTCTACAACTACAGTTTCCATTTCCAACATTGGTGCGCCAACTGTAACTGTTCAAAGCATAACGAACGTTACATGTTTTGGTTTGACAGATGGAGCTTCAACAGTTTCCGCAAGTGGCACCGGACCGTTCACATATAATTGGGCGCCTACAGGAGGCAACACAGCAAGCGCAACTAATCTTGGAGCGGGAGTATATACTGTAACAGTCACTGACGCCGGGAACTGCACAGCTATTCAAACGATAACTATTACAGAACCTCTTGCAATTACTTCCAGCGTTACAGCAGTGGATGCAACATGTGGAAGTAGTAACGGCTCTGCAAGTGTGACACCTACGGGTGGAACCGGTCCATTCACATATGTTTGGAGCAATTCGCAAACTTCACAACAGATTACCGGACTTGCATCGGGAACATATTCTGTAGTTATCACCGATGCCAATGGTTGTACTTCAACAGCTACGTCCTTCATCAACAATGCAGGGGCACCAAACATAACAGTTACAAATACACTTGATGTAATGTGTTTCGGACAAACAGGCGGCGCGGCAGCAATTTCTGCGAGTGGTGGACAAGGTCCATATACTTACAGCTGGTCACCAAGTGGAGGAACAGGTACCTCAGCTACGAATCTTGGTGCCGGCACATACACTGTTACAGTAACAGGTAGCGACGGTTGCACTCAAACACAAACTGTAACAATAACACAACCTCCCGCTATTGTTGTAACGTCTTCATCTGTACCTGATGATTGTAATTCCAGCAATGGAAGCGCTGCTATAACCGTCTCCGGAGGGACACCGGGGTTTGTCTACCTCTGGAGTTCGGGTAGCAGTAATGATACAATCACAAATCTTGCTACAGGTTCTTACACTTGCACCATAACAGATGCAAATGGTTGCACACAAGTAACCACGGTTCTTGTCGGACTTTCCGGAAGCGCCATCGCCGATGCAGGAATAGATGTAACGATCACGCAGGGCAATTCTACGATTCTTACCGGATCCGGTGGAATTACTTATTCATGGACTCCTGCAAATTCCCTCGATTGTCCAACTTGTCAGACTCCGAATGCTACTCCAAGCGTAACCACAACTTATATTCTTACTGTAACCGACTCACTTGGTTGTTCTGATACGGACACTGTAACAGTTTATGTCGACATTATTTGTGGAGAAGTATACCTGCCAAGTGCGTTTTCACCGAACGGAGATAATCAAAATGATATCTATTACGTGCGTGGAAATTGCATCGAAGTACTTCAATTCGAGATTTACAATCGTTGGGGAGAATTAGTTTTCACCACAACCACAACAGCCGAAGGCTGGGATGGAATCTGGCGAGGCAAAGAATGTGAAGCCGCAGTGTTCACCTATTTCATTCGAGCAACTATGATGGACGGAAGTCTGTTTGAAGACGAAGGAAGTATTTCACTTGTTAAATAACACGCACTATGAAAACCAAACAAATCATTACAACGGTATTGTTGCTTTCATCTGCGTCACTTCTCGCGCAGGATGTACACTTCTCTCAAAGCACAGAAGCTCCACTATTGCTCAACCCGTCACAAGCCGGAATGGGCCATGACGTACTTGTGACAATGAATTACAAGAGTCAATGGAAAAGTGTGACTACTCCTTACACCACGATTAATGTCGGCGCTGATTTTTCTTTGCTTGGAAAAGCAAATGACAATCATATGGGACTTGGAGTAAACTTTTTTTCTGATAAAGCTGGTAATGGTTCTATGAGCACCACATTTGGTTCACTCATTATTTCAGGAGTACTTAAACCTGCCGATAACAATTTGATTTCTGCTGGTATCTCCTGTGGATTTGGTCAGCGAAGTTTGAATTACACAATTCTTACCTGGGACAATCAATATGACGGAGCAGCGTTCAATTCCGCATTAGGAAGTGGCGAACCAACAACATTCGGCAATCATACCATGCTTGATGTTTCTGCAGGAGTGAGCTGGTACTACGGTGATAAAACATCAACCATCAGCTCCAACGATGCCCGAATTTTTGCTTTTGGATTTGCACTCCACCATATCAACAAACCAGTTTATAGTTTTTACGGAGATACAGATTACAGATTACCGATGAAATTTGTTGCGCATGGAAAAGCAGATATTGGAATCAAAAATTACAGTCTCATCCTGGAACCATCTTATCTCGTAATGATTCAAGGCGGTCATCATGAAATTACGCCAGGAATGATGGTGAAATATACACCGCGCGAGGCTTCGCGTTATACTGGAAGAATTAAAGCTTCCGCATTTTGTTTGGGTGGATACTTTCGTCACAAAGATGCACTCGTGGCCTGCATGCGTTATGAATATTCGTATTGGTCAGCTGGATTTAGCTATGACATCAACATCTCCAATCTCACAACTGCGAGTAGTGCTAAAGGTGGATTCGAAATTTCCTTGCGCTTCATGTCGCCCGATCCATTCGGACATAAGAACTCAAGAAGGATGATTGATTAATGCAATAGCGTCCTCTCAGAA
>CAZBYM010000105.1:7830-10443 GCA_964495745.1 uncultured Chryseobacterium sp.
ATCGGCAGTTGAAACGATTCCTTCGATTACTCCATTATCCACAATAAGAATTGCGTGCGTTTCACCGGAAGAAAGTAATTCCGAAATTTCCCGGATTGTAGTCGCAGAACTCTTGGTAACTGCATGCTCCCGCATGATATGTTTCACAATCAGATTGCCATATCCTGCCTTTTCTTCAGCCGGCGATGCATTCTTGATTGCATATAGAAAATCCGTAAGCACAATCATACCAACCAGCTTTCCATTCTCAGTGACAGGAATATTGTAGTGAAATGGTTTTTGGTCAAATAAATGTTTTACGTCAATCAACTTCTGAAGCGGAGATGCAGAAACCACGTTGGTGGTCATTATTCGGGACACAGGAATTTCCAGATTCATAAATTATGTTTTTACAAACATAGATTCTGTCATTCGGCTGTTATGTGAGCAAAGTCAGTGTCTTCCCTGACATTCGTCATTACATCCACATGACAATAGCAACAATTTTGTTATTCAAACTCACTATCATGCGCGCAAAAACAATTATTGAACTATTGACATTGTCGACAAATCTTTACATTATTTCTAAAGATGAGGAGTTCATGAAGAATCTGTCTGAAATGACAAAAAAGGGGAAAGAAAAAGTTGACGACCTCATGAGTAGTTTCACCGAAAAAGGCGAAGAAGACCACGAAACGCTGATGGAAAAGTTTCTGGAAAAAACGAAGCAAGCGAAAGAGGAGTTGGAGAAGAAGATCGAAGAAACTGCGGCAAAAGTGTATCAGAAAATGCACATTGCTCATACTGATCAGGTAGAAACGTTGGCGGCAGAAATTAAGTTACTGCGAAACGAACTTGCACTTGCTGAAGCAAGAATGGTCAATCTGGAAGGGTTAAAGAAATAATGGGAATACTTTCCTTTCTCGAGAATAAATATCACCGCATCCGGCGATACAATCAAATCATCGGCGTACTCCTGAAGTATGGTTTCGAAGATTTAGTATCGTACATGGAAGAAAACAAACGGTTCAAGTTTCTCAAGAAACTCATTCCTAAAAGTACGCTCGACCACGCCATACACCTTAGTAAATGGGAGAAGATGCGAATGGTTTGCGAAGAACTTGGTCCAACATTCGTAAAGTTTGGACAAATCCTTAGCAACCGCCCTGATCTCATGCCGGCAGGTTTGATTAAGGAGCTGGAAAAACTGCAAGACAGCGTCCCTCCTATTCCCGGAAATCTGGCGAAACAAGTAGTTGAGACAGAATTGAAAAATACGACAGACAACTTGTTTGCTTCATTCGAATCTGAAGCTTTTGCCTCCGCCTCCATGGCACAAGTGCACAAGGCGGTTTTGAAAACCGGAGAGAAAGTTGTATTGAAAATTCAACGTCCCGGAATCAAAGAAGTAATTGAATCTGACGTGAAGGTGATGCTATACATGGCTGAACTTTTCAGCAAGCGAATTCCCTCTTTGAGAAGTTTTGATCCGATCGGACTCGTAAGAAATTTCGAAGACAGTATTGTAAAAGAGCTCGACTTCATTCACGAATCAATCAATGTGCAGCGGTTTCACAATAATTTTCGTGAAGACGAAAAAGACGAAGGTTGGATTCATTCTCCCCTGGTTTATCGTGAATTAACCACCTCAAAAGTTCTTACACTTGAGTTCATCGACGGAATAAAAATAACGGATGTTGCAAAACTCCAACAAAACGGTCTGGACAATGTAATTATTGCAAGACGTCTGGCTCTTTCATACTTCAAACAAATATTCAACTACGGATTTTTTCACGCTGATCCTCATCCGGGAAATCTCTTAATACTTCCGAACAATGTAGTTTGTTATCTCGACTACGGAATGATGGGAAGTATTCTGAAAAAAGACATTGAACAGCTCGGATATCTTTTCATAGCAGTGAACAAAAAAGATGTTCGAAAAATAATCCGCTCGTTGCAAATGTTGGGTGATAATCCAATGATCCGGAATTTCCGCGAACTCGAAAGTGACCTGAACGAATTTGTCCAGAATCATGCGGTAACCAGTATACATGCCAATGAAATGAGTACAGTACTTCTTCAACTCAAGGATATCATCGTGAAACATGGATTGAAAGTGCCGACACATTTTTTCCTTCTCGCACGATCGATGGTCACCATTGAAGGAGTAATCAGAAATCTCGACCCGTCACTTGATCTTTCAAAAATGATAAGGCCGTATCTGATCAAAACTATTGCGAGACATTACAATCCGATTGAATTTACCAAGCGTGTTCTCAATTCTATGTACGAAATGGGAATGTATATGGAAGAATTTCCTCGTGATCTGAAAAACGCTATTCGCAGAATTAATGCGGGAGAAATGAAAGTTGATCTCCGCCACAAAGGAATCGATCCGCTTGTTCATACAATAAACAGAGTTACGCGCCAGATTGTTTCAGCCGTAATTCTTTCCGGTTTGATTATCGGATCATCATTAATGCTGATCAATAAGACAAGACCTCTATGGGGCGAAACATCCGCTTTCGGTGTTATCGGTTTGATCACAGGCGCAATAATCCTTATTGGAATGTTACGTGACCTGCGCAAGGGCGATCATGATGAGTGGAATGGTTGGGATGATTGAAGGTTGGA
>CAZBYM010000106.1:0-10401 GCA_964495745.1 uncultured Chryseobacterium sp.
TTCTCAGCGTAATGGAAGATTCCAAAGGATTACTCTGGATTGGAACTGATGGTGGTGGTTTGACTTCTCTAAATCAACGTAGTGGTGTTTACACGCAGTATCCCGAACTATCAACAGCAATAAACAATGCAGTCTTATCGATTCTTGAAGCCAGTGATGGAACACTTTGGGTTGGAACATATGGCGAAGGTTTGAATCGACGCGATCCTTATACCCATGAAGTAAAGTCTTATACTCCCGACAATCAGTTGAACGACGGTACCATTTTGTGTATTGCTGAGAATCCCAAAGACAAAAGCATTTGGTTCGGAACTTTTGGTGCAGGAATTTATCGTCTCGATCCAAAAACAGATTCGCTCACACAATTTACAAGTGACAATTCTGCATTGCCAAGCGATATTATTTTCAGCCTTTATTTCGATAAGAATGCTAACTTATGGATCGGTACTCGGGGTGGCGGAGTCGCACGTCGCGAAAAAAACGGATCATTTATATCATTTCAACATGACGACCGTAACCGGGAATCTTTGTCAAATGATCTCGTGTATTGTATTACTGAAGATTTACTCGGAAATATTTGGATCGGCACATCGAATGGTTTGAACAAATTCGATCAGACCACCGGAAAATTCACCAATTACTATGAGCGGAACGGATTGCCCAGTGATAATATTTATGCAGTGGTTCCTGATGATGATGGATTTCTGTGGCTAAGTCATAATAAAGGCCTCACTCGTTTTAAGCCGGATGCTTCTGCGAAAGAAAAACAATTTGTCAATTATGGTGCAGCGGCCGGAGTGCAACCTTCTGAATTCAATCAAGGCGCTTTTGGAAGAAATAGAAAAGGACAATTATTTTTCGGCGGACAAAAAGGATTGAACATTGTTGAAACCAATCGCCTTTCTCAAGTTGTTGCCCCACCGCCTGTATATGTTACGTCATATAAACGATTCGGTACGGAAATAAAGTTAGATTCTACTATTCTCAGCAAACGCAAAATTGAAGTCACGTGGAGAGAAAACTACTTTCTTTTCGAAGCAACTGTTCTTGATTTTGTAGATCCTACCAAGAATGTTTATCAGTACAAATTGGAAGGCTTTGATGACGACTGGTCGCCAGTGACCACCAATAGATTCATCAGCTACACAAATCTGCCAGGAGGTAATTACACGCTGCGCATTCGGGGTGCTGATAGTAATGGAAATTGGAATGATGAAGGTCTGTCCATTTACATTATTGTGGAACCACCGTGGTGGAAGACTAATTGGTTCTATACAATTTGTGTCATCACAATAATTGGTGGAGTAATTGGATTCACCAGATATAGAACCAGCGCTATCAAAAAGGAGAATCGGATTCTCGAAGCAAAAGTTGCAGAGCGCACTCATGAGCTGGCACAGAAGAATGCGGACATTACTGCAAGCATTCAGTATGCGAAACGAATTCAGCATGCCATTCTTCCGGAACTGGATTTTATTTACCGGCATTTTCCCCAGAGTTTCATTTTCTACCGTCCGAAAGATATTGTGAGCGGAGATTTTTACTGGTTTGCAGAGAAGGACGGCAAGAAAATTATGGTTTGCGCCGATTGTACAGGGCATGGAGTTCCTGGTGCGTTAATGAGTGTGATCGGACACAATCTCCTCAATCAGATTATTCTGGAAAAAGGAATCACCAGCCCAGACGAAATCCTGAACCGACTTAATGCAGGAGTGATGACGGCACTGAAGCAAGGCCTGCATGAAGAAGACACGCGTGATGGAATGGATATTTCGATTTGCGTCTTCACGGATGAATCGAGGGAAATGTTGTACGCAGGAGCACTGCGACCACTCATTCTAATTCACAAAGGCATAATTAGCAAGATTGATAGTGATCGTTTTCCGATTGGAGGAAATCTCACTTTACGTGAAACCAAGTACACGTTGCACAAAGTCATGCTGGAACCTGGCGATATGCTGTACATGTTTTCTGACGGATTTGCTGACCAGTTTGGTGGAGCCCGTGGAAAGAAATTCATGGTAAAACGCTTGCTTGAACTTCTTCAGGAAATGGAAAATCAGCCTTTGGCTGAACAAGCCGCACGACTCGAAGTCGCATTTGATGGCTGGAAAGATAACTATGCGCAGGTAGATGACGTATTAGTGGTGGGAATCCGCGTTTCCTGATCAACTTCATCGATTCGCGAAAATTTCCTAGATTTGTGTTAAACTATCCGGGCACGGTAAACGTCCAAGTTCAAAATAAAACCCTATCCATGAAACGAATCGCTCTAACTGCAGCATTGATATTCAGTGTTTCCATCATTTACGTAAGTTGTAAAAAGGATGACGTCGCTGATACTGAAACGGTTTCTGCCACTGATAATAGTTTTTGTGAAAACGAATTCATGCGCGTTCTTCCTACCGTCAATAAGATCGCCATCGATGAGCCGGGAGTGCATCGCGTTCCTTTCAACAGCAGCGTAACTACTGCTTGCCCAATGATTTCAGTTTCTACTCCAAATCAGTTCCCATTGACAATGACAATGGATTATGGGACAGGTTGTACTGACTCAGTAGATGGCAAAGTTCGGAAAGGTCGTATTCTTGTAACAATGGATCGTTCATGGGATACGGTAGGTTGTGTAATGACCATTGTGCTTGATAGTTTCTATGTTGGGGCCGTTCATTTTGAAGGTACCTGTACAGTGACAAAAACTGCGAATAACCAGTTTCATAAGGTTATTAATGACGGAAGATGCACAAAAGGCGGTGCAACTCCATGGGAAATACTCTGGAATACTGACAAAACGATTACCTGGACATCTGGAAGTTCAAGCTCACAGTCGAATCAGGTTATTGAAATTACAGGAACAAACAGCGGTACCGACCGTAACGGCAATGCATTTAATTCCACGATCACTTCTCCTCTCATTCGTGATATGAGTTGCACTTGGATTACCCAAGGAACTGTAGTGCTTACTCCAGCTGGGAAAGCTGAGCGCACGATCGACTTTGGAACAGGTAACTGCGACAATCGTGGTACGATTACCATTGAAGGAAATACGTTCGAGTTTACTATGAATTAATACTGTTGATGACCAGCCTTTAATCGCTGGAACACCAGCTTCCATAAGTCCGAGCATGGATGGAGCAGGTTCCAGAGATTAAAGGTTTGTTATTTCCAAAATCCCGTTATATTTGTTGAAATCAACTGCACGTAAGCCTTCCCGGTTATGATGGTCGACATTTACGACTTTTATGATAAAATGGAGCGTAATAATATTATGCTCTCGTTCAAGGGCGATATTACGTCTGAATTGCTCACGTCTATTCTTCAGATCATGGAGTCCAAGCTGGACACTATGCAAGAGGAACCAAAAATCAAAAAGAAGGTTTACAATGTTTTGGTAGAGTGTTTACAGAACCTTTATCATCACATGGATGAAATTCCACGTTCATTGAACGGGACTGCAACTACTGCAGAAGGTGAGATTGTAAGATCTGCCATTTTCATGATTGGTAAATTGGATAATCAGTATAACATTATTACAGGGAATTATATTCTTACCCAAAATGTAAACGGATTGAAGAGTCGACTTGATGAAATTAACAAGCTGACCAAAGAAGAATTGAAAGATTACTACAAAGCAGTTTTGAATAACGGAGAAATGTCTGATAAAGGTGGTGGTGGACTTGGGATGATTGATATCGCTCGTAAAACGGGTCAGAAATTAAATTATCACTTCATGCCGGTTGACGATACTTATTCCTTTTTCAGTCTTAATATTAAAATAGCACAATAATAACACCATAAGCAATACACTATGGAACGCATCTTAATCGAAGGAACGCCAAAAACGCCAACAATCAGTTTCGACATGGGAACTGGTCATCTTGAAATCCGTGGCCGATCTATTCCTGAAAACTCAATTGAATTCTACAAACCTCTTGTGGAACATCTTGAGAAATATGCACAGAAGCCACAAACGGCAACTAACGTGAATATTCAACTTGAATATTTCAATACCAGTTCTTCAAAGTGCATTCTTGATGTGTTCAAGAAACTTGAAGCGATTCACAAAGGTGGATCTGCAATTGTAATCAATTGGTATTACGAGCAAGATGACGAAGATATGCTTGAGGCTGGAGAAGATTATCAAGCGATTATCAATGTTCCATTTAAGATGGTGGAAGTAGCGGAATAAAATGTTCACTGTTAAGAAAGTTCACTGTTCACAGTTTTAAGATAATCAGAAGCGTCCGGAAGGGCGCTTTTTTTTGTCTCACATCGATACATTCGGATGAAAACAAATCCAAAAAAACAAGACGACGTCCTTGCAACTCTAGGACTAAAGCGCTTAATGCTCAAACAAGCTTCATCCGGTTCTGTATATGATGAATCGAAATTTCGACGTTACGTTACTGATGAGTACAAAAATTCACAAAGAAAAGAACAGGATGAGATGTATCGAATATTCGAAATCAATCTTCTTCATCTCGACTCCGGATTACGATTGAGGTTTTCAACCAGTGAAAGCTATGATGGAGAAACTCTGGAGTATAAATTCATGGACATGTTTGTGATCACATCTTCCGGAGAACAAATGGAAGTAGTTGATGTTGATTTCATGAAACACATTTTTTATTCGGAAACTAACGAGATTCCATTCTCCAGTGTAACCAAGTGATATTACCATTCTTCAATAATCACTCTTTTAGAATTGCTTGAATTCATGATTTGATTTCTGTTCAACCCAATACTAGTTTCTTTGCTCTCGGATTCTTTTTGATCCATCCTCTCACAAGATCATTCACATCTGGATGGAAAGGCATTCGTTTAACAACTGCTTTTAGTTCTTCAGGCGATGCAAACGAATCAGAAACATCGAGATAACCATATCCGGCAAAACTTCCGTTTTCAACCAGGAGTACAGCTTGTTCATGCGCTTCACGTCCCCGATCGAGAAGAACAAAATCTCCGGACGAAATCAGAAATTGCTTCAACGGCTCCCCTGCTCTTTTGTTGTAATCTGCCGGGTCCTCTTCATCACAACAAATACCCACGCACTTCTTTATTTCGTAGTTGAAGCAAGAAACGCCCGCTCTGCTCGCCTCATCACCATGTCCCTGAAATATTCCACACATGTGAAGGCAAAGACGGTGTTCGTCTATCCAGGAATTCAAGACTTCACGCGCAGAAGTATAATTGGTGTAAAACTGCAAAGGTTGATTGGCTTCATCTGAAGGAAGAATGTCAAAACGGATGATTCCGTCCTTATCCTTTCTCCAGTCAATTGCATGAGTGAAGGATGACTTTTTTCTCGCACGATTGAAAAAAGGTTTGTGCTTTTTTATTTCTTCAGACTCCAGCAAGAGCGCAATGAGTTCGCTACCTGTCTTCACGAAATCAACATCGTACAATTCGTTTTGCCATCGACGTGATTTAGGCTCTTTACTTGCAAAATGCTGTATCGCGCGCGAACGCATGTTGGTACTTTTTCCGATGTACAGAATTTCAGCATCCTTCCCTAAATAGTAGTAAACGCCACATTCCTCAGGAAGACGCTTGAGTATTTCCATCTTCACTTTATCAACTCGTGAAGTATTCATCTCGGTAAGTCCTTTGCTCCGAAATATTTTGCTTTCGTTCTTTTTTGCGAGCAGCAAATCAAAAAGTTTTGCGGTAGCGACTGCGTCACCTTCGGCACGATGTCGCTCGTTTTCCGCTATGGAAATTCCTACGGCATCACAGATATTTCCAAGACTGTAGGACTTTCTTCCGGGAATCAACTTCCTGCTCAACTTTACAGTGCAGAGTTGCTCCCGATCAAATTTATATCCCAGTGACTTGTATTCCTCGCGAACAAATCCATAATCGAAAGCAACATTGTGCGCAACAAAAATTCTTCCCTCCGTAAGTTCAATAATTTCCTTCGCCACCTGATAGAACTTCGGCGCGTCTTCCACCATTTTATTGGTGATGTTCGTAATCTTCGTGATGTACTCCGGGATCCAACGTTCAGGATTAATCAGCGTTGTATACACATTTGTAACACTGAGGCCATCATGTTGAACAATACAAATCTCAGTGATACGATCACGGCCGGGCGAACCTCCTGTTGTTTCTATGTCGATGATTGCAAACACAGTGCAAAGTTAAGTGTTCACCGTTTCCAGTTCCCGGTTTGCTGTTCCTTGTAAACCGTTCGTTTGTGGGAGAACTATTTTCGGATTGGTTTCGAGAAGGAAATGTGGTGAATCTTGTTACTCATGTCAACCGTATCGACCGATTGATAAGTGATACCTATTCCCTTCTCATCCCAACTGCAGTAATACCCAATTACTCCTTCTCCACCGCAATCTTTCGGAACACCTAACAATTTTTCAACGGTTGCCCGATCGTGCGTCATTTGCAAACCATAAGGAACAGTTCCACCGTATTGTTTATGGTCATCCGCTCCATCCGCATAGAGAAATACAGTTTGAATTGTATCGGAGTTCGAAATCAGGAAATCAAAACCTTTTTCATTGAAAATGTAATAGTAGCATTCACTCGATTTGTAAATGCCGCGCTCTCCTGATGCTTTCATTACTTTTTTCGCATCTTTTGATTTGACAGACTTCCCGATCAGTGATAATACATCTACCTCGGCAGCGACAAATCCAAAGGTGGCAATGGCCAGGATCAGAACGATGAACAAACCTCTCTTCATGAGTAATTAGTTATTGTACTACACCATTACGGCTAGTATTATTGATGGAATAATTCAGAAACTGTTTATGCAGGTTTTCCTTTTTTCGAAAATCTCGAAAAGAGATTACCAAGGCCGTCAATAAGCTTGCGCAGCAAGTCAAAATACAAAGTAATAGCCATCGTAAGCGACATTCCCCAGAGGACACAGAGATTCACCCAGAACGTGTCGAAATATCTGCCAAATACTTTTTTTCGTGGAGCGAAGAAATGCGAATTCGCCATATCAGATTGGAAAGGCTCGAGGAAAACAGGATCAGCACGCTGAATTAATTTACCGTCCTGTTCAATAATCTTGTTGAATTCATTCGAGTTTCTTACCTGATCGCTCAAGGCTTCATTCATGTAATCATTCTTCAATTGAACGAATGCTTCCTTATCCACTTCAGTTTTATTCTTGTCGCGAATAGATTTATCACGTGCCTCGCTATTGGAATTGAAAACTTTGATGTAAACGGAATTCACCAGATTGAGATAATTCCGCATGTCATTGGCAGGATCAACCCCGAACTTATTGGGATCAATTGCTGCTATTTTTTTCTCCAGTGTTTCAAGTTGAGACATTAACGTTCCCGAAATAGTAGCAATCTTCTTTCTTTCGATAGACAATTCCTTCAGACGAACGAGGTCAAGGGAAATTTCAGAGCGAATCAGCGTGATGTCTGAAACCTGCTCTGGAGTATTAATGTTGTTCCGTGAATTGTTTTCACACTTGTCAATTTTCCCGCGAAGATGTGGAATCCAATAGTTCTTACGAAAGTCCGCGATACTCATCATCTCGTCGTACTTGTAGAACTGTCTTTCATACTTGTTGTTCTTAAACTGATTCACAGCAAGCGCTTCGAAAGCCCAACGGGAAGCCATCATTTCTCCCGCGACCGGAACAGTACTTTGAGAAGTAATATCAGGATTCAGTTTTTCGAATTTCACGATAACCCCGGAGAGTAGCAATTGAGGGATAATCAGGAAAGGGATCAAAATGTAAATTGTAACTGCGGAATTGAACGCAGAAGAAATATTTAATCCCAGCATATTGGCAAAACACGATGTTGTAAACAGTACCAACCAATAATCGCCCCACATTCCGTTAATTTCCAGAACCGAATTTCCCACGAGAACAAATGCCAAAGTCTGAATCGCAGAAATAACAAACATGATTGTAATCTTCGACATCAAATAACTTGACCTGGAAAGATTGAGGAACGATTCGCGTTTCAGAATTTTTCTATCGCGAATAATTTCTTCAGCGGCAACTGTCAGACCGATGAAGAGAGCAACAACAACCGACATGAAAAGGTATGCCGGCATATTTTCGTTCGCACGGAACACATACCCGTCCTTATTAGAGACATCGGTGTTCCAGAACTTAATGAGGTAAGCCAGGATGAACGCAAGAACAGGCGCCTCCAGCATATTGATCAACATGTATTGCGTGTTGGTCAATTTGGAACGCACATCGCGAGTACAGAAAACAATGAACTGCTTAATGCGATTCGGAATATTGAAAGTACTCTCCGGATTATCAGGTGAAGGAGAAACCGGATCCTGCTTTGCTTCAATGTAATCTTTGTAAAACTTATTCCACTCGCTAGGAGAAACTTTTCTGAAACGAGTTGGATTACCGTATTCGTCAACAACTTTAGATTCGATGATGTTGAATATCTGTTCAGGATTTACGTTACCGCAAGTAGGACATTCGCTTTCATCACTGTTGACATGGTTGACCATCTTCTTGAAATAGACAACAGCATCAACCGGATTTCCGTAATATATCGGGAATCCACCGTTATCAAGAATCAAAAGTTTATCAAACATCTTGAAGATGTCGGAAGAAGGTTGGTGAATAACAACAAAAACAAGTTTGCCTTTCAACGCCAACTCTTTCAACAAGTCCATGATGTTTTCAGAATCTCTCGAGGACAAACCGGAAGTTGGTTCATCAACGAAAAGCACAGAAGGCTCACGGATTAATTCAAGTGCAATGTTCAGACGTTTCCGCTGACCACCGGATATTTTTTTGTCGAGTGGACTTCCTACTTTCAGATTTCTCGCTTCGTACAAACCAAGATCCTGCAGAAGTTCATCAACCGTTTTTACAATTTCAGCTTCGGCGAAATTCCCGAAACACAATTTGGCGTTGTAATATAAGTTCTGGAAAACTGTAAGTTCTTCGATGAGTAGATCATCCTGGGACACGTGGCCAATTACACCTTCTATTTTATCTTTCTCACGATGAATGTCAACTCCATTAATAAGAACTTCTCCTTTAGTTGGCGTTTCATTGCTGTTAAGCACATTCAACAACGTAGATTTTCCTGCGCCGGAACCACCCATGATTCCAATTAACTTTCCGGATTCCTCGTGGATATTAACGCCGCGTAATCCAAGTTTTCCACCTTTGAATTGAAACTCAATGCTGTTCGCGTTAAATGTAATGCGTGTTCTGGCAGCACTGCTCATGTACAAGCTGATGATATCGCTGTAGTAAATCGGATTCACTTTAGAACTTCTCAACGACGAACCCGGAGTAAGGATATACACCTTATTCGGAATCATTGCTTGTCCGTTCAGATTAAGTTCTGTACCACCGAAATAGCGACAGGCGTACATACTTACTGAAGGAATTGATAAGGCCATTACAACACCTGCACCAATTGAGTCTACAAAAATGTGGTGTGCACTTTCGAATTTCTGTTCCGGTTTACCATCGATAACAAGAAACTCCGCAATATCGGGCATGGCGTTGAAATCTTTCTCAACAAAAGCGCGCATGCGGGAAAATTCTGTAGAATCAATATTGAAAGTCTCAGAAACCGTTTGAACGAATTCGAGTTCCTGCTCTGAAATTTCATTACTTGTGTGAATGAATTCGATCAAACGCAACAACACAACAACTTTTTGTTTTTGCGTGAGCTCTTCGTTGATCTGAGTACAAATGCGAAGAACTTTTACAGAGGCGAGTGAAGTTCTTTTTGCAGAACCGTCTTTTCGTTTGGAGACCTGATGATGCTGTTCAAGAAAATCATCAAATACTTTGAGATATTCTTCAACCAGTTCGATGTTGAGCTGTTGCTTGAGAAAAGACTCCACGATACCGCGGCTAGCTGAAGTAATGCCATCTACTTTCGCGATAATTGCGAACAATTGCATTAATGCTTTTAATATCCTTTCACTCATAAATCGGGGTTGGCGATAGCTTGGTAAAAATAGAAAAATTTATCAATGTTCAGATGGGAACATGAGCAAATGTGCTGATGCGTATCAACCTTTCTGCATGATGTCATTTGCAAACTACACGAGTTGAAAATCGACAACAAAAAACCCCGCTTCATCAGGACGAAACGGGGTTTAATAATACTAAAGTCGATTACTGCTTAAAGCCCATCAAGACAACAGCGCAACCCGATTCTTTTCCGGAAGCAGGATTCAAAGCTGCTTCAACAGCAACTTCAACCGTTGTGTTCACTTTGAAGTCCCAATAAGGCGCATTGTTGTGCTGACTGTTAGAGAAAATAAGATCACGTTGCCCAGTGTTTGGATCGTAAGCATAGACAGAGAAAAGGAGATTACCATCGGCATCTCCGGAAGCACCTGCAATCCGGTAAGTAGTGCCTGCGAAGAATGTTGCGTGAAACTCAGCATTTTGTCCCGCTGTAACAAGAGCGC
>CAZBYM010000107.1:0-10397 GCA_964495745.1 uncultured Chryseobacterium sp.
CTTTGGCTCCAGAAGGAGGCCTTCGATTGGCGGTATTTTTGCTTGTGTACGATAAGTTGGCTCAAAACTAAATAAAAAGAGCCCACTTTCGTTTTTACTATGATGCCTAAAGGAATCAAGCATTCTCTCTTCTTACTGATTGGCTCGTTCATAGCGTTGTTGATCACGGCGTCCTTTTCCGCAAATAGCAGACCACAAAATGCCAAAATTCGCGTAGTGTGTATTGATCCTGGCCATGGAGGCAAAGATCCCGGTTGTCATGGCGACAGCACTAACGAGAAAGATGTGGCCCTGTCTGTTGCTTTGAAGTTGGGAGCTTACATCGAAAAATATTACCCCGATGTGAAAGTGGTTTATACGCGCAAGACAGATGTGTTTGTGGAGTTAAACGAGCGCGCGGCGATTGCGAACAGAAATAACGCGGATCTGTTTATTTGCATTCACTGCAATTCTGCTTGTGTTAGAAAGAAGCAATCGAACGGAAAGTATAAAGACATCTGCAATGAAACAGCAGATGGCGCTGAGACTTACATTATGGGATTGCATAAAACTGAAGGCAATCTTGATGTTGCGAAGCGAGAGAATGAAGCCGCTACTCTTGAAGATGATTATCAGACGAAATATGACATGGGATTAAGCGGTGATGAGGCTGCAATTATTCTCAGTGCATATCAGAACATGTACATGGAACAAAGTTCTCTTTTCGCTCAGTTTTGTCAGGATGAATTCCGTGAACGTGCTGGCCGCGACGATAAAGGTGTAAAGCAAGCTGGATTTCTTGTTCTTTGGAAAACGAGCATGCCTTCTGTCTTAATTGAAACGGGATTTCTTACGAGTCCGGTTGAAGAACGTTTTTTACGCGGCGATAAAGGACAAACTCACATGGCCGCTTCCATTTTCCGGGCGTTTCGCAAGTGGAAAGACAATGTTGAAGGAATTACTCATACGTACACTGACGAAGTCGAGAAGATGAAGCCGTACAAAGTTGAAAAAGCTGATACGGCAGGCCTTCGAAAACCATTCAATTATGTCTCGAATCCGAACGGAAATAAGCCAAAGAAAGATACAACGCACAAAGAAGTTGTAGTTGCGCCAAAAGATTCTGTGAAATCAACTTATGTTCCTGAAACAAAGAGCGGAGTTGTGTACAGAGTACAAATTCTGTCTTCTGAAAAAGTTCTGGCTGCAGATTCTCCTCGTTTCAAAGGAGTGAAAGATACTTGGCACTATGAACAGTCAGGAATGCATAAATACACTGCTGGAGAATACTATTCCATGGCAGAGGCTGCGCAACGTCAAAGTGAACTTCGTACTATCGGATTTACTGAAGCATTTGTTGTTGCTTTCGACAAGAACGGCAAACGAATTACCGTTGATGAAGCAAAGAAATTGAACGGGGGAAAGTAATTTCTTCCAATCACCAGACAGCCGGGGTTGCGGAAACTACTTACCGGCTGTTTTTTTTGTCCTCGTTCGCAGAATTTCGATAATGGCACTCGGAATTCACGGAAGCCGCAGAATTTCACGGAACTAATACCATAAAATTCCGTGGGTATCCGCGTATTCGGCGTTATCCGCGTACTATTTGATAACGCTCGAAGTTGACAACCAATGGTTTAACAACACAAACCACCTGAAATCGATCCTTTTTAGTAATTTCGAATCTCGAATTTAGAAAGGCTGTGAAGTATACAAAAGAGATCAAGACTGGGTTTATTGTAGTTGTGGCGATTGCCCTGTTCATTTACGGGTTTAACTTCCTGAAGGGCAGGGATATATTCTCTACCAGCCTCGACCTTTACGTTCAATACGATCACATCGATGGATTGACCGCGAATAATGACGTTAAGGTAAATGGCTTTAAAGTTGGAACGGTTCGCGATATCAAACTGGATCCAACAACGAACAAGTTGATTGTTCACTTCATCATAACCAACGCAGATCTTCAGCTTACCGATTCAGCTATTGCTGTTATCGCGAGTGGTGGGTTGCTTGGGAATATGGAATTGACGCTCATTACTTCGACAAAAGGCAAACTTGTAAGTGATGGTGTTTTCATCCGTGGTCAAAATGAAACCGGATTGAAAGATCAAGTGAACGCACAACTTCTTCCATTGAAAAATAAAGTTGAAAGTCTTGTTGGTTCAATTGATTCAATGGTCACTGTTTTCTCTGCAATCATCAATGAAGAAAGTGCTGAAGATATTAAAGCGAGTTTCGACAATATTCGAATTGCGCTGGAGAGTTTTAAAAATACGGCATTCAATCTTGACACGATGGTGAAATCAAGTCATCGTGGAATCACTGCGATCGTGATGAACATGAAGGAATTCTCCGGAATGATGGCTGCGAATAAGGACACACTTGCTCTGGCATTAGCCAATTTCAAGAACATTTCTGACACATTGGCGAAAGCACAGATCAAGGATGCAATAAACAATGCTGCGCTGGCTCTTGCGAATGCAAATTTGTTGCTCGCAAGAATTAATAAAGAAGGAGCAACTGCAGTTCTCATGGGACAAGATTCACTTGTGATTGCAGATTTACGCTACTCGAATGCACAAATGCAATTTCTTATTGAAGACATGACAATGTATCCGGGACGCTATCTTCCGTTCAAGAAGAAACCAAATAAGAAACAAGAAAAAGAACGTCAGCGAAAACTCGATAGTATTGAGAAGTTAAGACACACTCCTGGAAAGATTCCTGGCTAATCCGTGCTCCCGCACACCAGTATGGAATATTTAGACAACATACTTTTCACGATTCTGCTTTGTGCGGGGATTTTTCTCTTCGTTAAGAATATCCGCAAAATTCGTCGTAATATTCTTCTGGGACGTGATGTTGATCTAAGCGACAACAAGTCTTCCCGTTGGAAAACAATGTTTCATGTAGCACTTGGTCAATCCAAGATGGTGTCTCGTCCGTTGCCGGCAATTCTGCACATTTTCGTTTACGTTGGATTCATCATCATCAATATCGAAGTCATTGAAATCCTCATTGATGGTGTCTCAGGAACTCATCGTGTCTTATCATTTCTTGGCCCATTGTACACTTTCCTGATCGCGACATTTGAAATTCTTGCGGTTCTTGTTTTTCTTGGGTGTGCAATTTTTCTCTTGAGAAGAAATATCGCGAAACTGAAACGGTTCATGAGTAAAGACCTCGATGGTTGGCCACGTTCCGATGCGAATTACATTCTCATTACGGAAATTCTCCTCATGACCGCTTTCTTGCTCATGAATGCAATCGATCAGAATTTGCAAGCTGCAGGATACGATCATTACAAGAATATCAGCGCAAGTGCATTTCCTGTAAGCGGACTTTTGCAAAGTGCATTTAACGGAATTCATCCCGACACATTGGTTTTCATTGAGAGATTCCTTTGGTGGTTTCACATCGTTGGAATCCTCGCATTCATGAATTATCTTCCGTATTCGAAACACTTGCATATTCTTCTTGCTTTCCCGAATACATATTTTTCGAATCTCCGGAAGAAGGGGAAATTCTCAAATCTCGATTCAGTTACTGTCGAAGTAAAAGCAATGCTTGATCCTTCTTTTGTTCCACCACCACCACCGGAATCTCCACTACGATTTGGCGCTAAGGATATTCATGATCTTTCGTGGAAACAATTGATGGATGCATATTCTTGTACGGAGTGCGGAAGGTGTACGTCAGCTTGCCCGGCCAACATCACTGGAAAACTTTTGTCGCCACGCAAAATTGTAATGTCTGTTCGCGATAGGATGGAAGAAGTTGGAAAGAACATCGACGCAAACAATGGAAAATTTGTCGACGATGGAAAATCACTTTTTGAGAATTACATTTCTGCCGAAGAAATTTGGGCATGCACAAGTTGCAATGCTTGCGTGCAGGAATGTCCTGTGAATATTGATCCGTTAAGTGTAATTATTGACATGCGTCGCTATCTCGTTATGGAACAATCTGCTTCGCCAACAGAATTGAACATGATGATGACTAACATTGAAAACAATGGCGCGCCTTGGCAGTTTTCGCCTTCGGATAGATTAAATTGGGTTAACGAATAAACAAACGAGATGATACCATACGAATTGATTGGACAAGAAGAGAACGGACAAAAAACAAGTCCAATATTGCCGTCTTCCATAAAGAATTTCCTCATTGATATTGATGGAACAATTTGCGATGATATTCCAAACGAAGAACCTTGGCGAATGATGGATGCTGTTGTTTATCCCGACGCGCTAAAAACGATCAACAACTGGTTTGATGAGGGCCACATCATTACATTTTTCTCTTCGCGTACAGAAGAACATCGTGAAGTTACCGAAGCCTGGTTGCTGAAAAATGAATTCAAGTGGCATGGATTGTTGCTTGGAAAACCTCGTGGAGGAAATTACCATTGGATCGATAATCACATGGTGCGTGCTACAAAGTTCGATGGAAAATTCACGGATCTTGTTGAACGCGAAGCAAAAATACAGGTATTCGAGAAGTGACCATGAAGCTTAAATCGTACATCGTAATTCCTAAATCGTAATCCATCAATGTCACAGCAACCAATTCACGTTCGCACAATGGCAGATTATCTCGCCAGCGGAGAGATTCCGGAGATTCTCTTTTGGGTCGGTTGTGCCGGAAGTTTTGATGATCGTTCCAAAAAAATTACGAAAGCAATTGTCCGGATTCTCGACCATGTAGGAATCAAGTTTGCTGTTCTTGGAACAGAAGAAAGTTGCACAGGCGATCCTGCAAAACGTGCTGGAAATGAATTTCTGTTTCAGATGCAGGCAATGAATAACATTACTGTGTTGAATGGATATTCAGTTAAGAAAATTGTCACAGGATGTCCACATTGTTTCAATACACTGAAGAATGAATATCCGGCATTAGGAGGTTCGTACGAAGTTGTTCACCACACTCAATTGGTTCAGGAACTCATTGACTCCGGAAAACTGAAAGTACAAGGCGGTGCATTTGCGGGGAAGAAAATTGTTTTTCATGATCCGTGTTATCTCGGTCGGGGAAATGATGTTTACGAAGCTCCACGTGAAGTAATCGCGAAACTGGATGCGGAACTTCACGAAATGAAACGCAGTCGCGAAAACGGATTATGTTGTGGGGCAGGTGGTGCGCAAATGTTCAAAGAGGCTGAAAAAGGGAACAAAGAGGTAAATGTTGAGAGAACAGAAGAAGCGCTTGAATCTAACCCTGATATTATCGCAGTAGGTTGTCCATTTTGCATGACCATGATGACAGATGGCGTCAAACACTTCAATAAAGAAGATAAAACACGCGTAATGGACGTTGCAGAGCTGATTGCGTCGGCAAATGATCTTTTATGACAATTGTCAATTTGCGGAATTAGATAAGTTTTTAACAGGGAAATGGAGATAAATTACAATAGATTGGCTAGAAAAGTATCACTTAGAGCCAGAGTTATTCCGATCTTTGCCCCCGTAACCCTTTAACGCATAATAGTTCATTTAGATAAACCAAAATGGCAGTTACAAACTCAATCCGTTTCAACAACAAACAGCGTCAGTTTTTTCAGGTGCTGCATCAGCGGGTCGACGATTATTTTAAGACCCAATCGATTTCCAAATTTGCTAACGCAGGCATGGTGGTGAAAACCATAACTATGTTTGCTATATATCTGGTTCCTTATTTTCTCATGTTAACTGGCGTGCTGTCGGGTAATTGGGGAATTATGCTCGGATATTTCGGCATGGGTCTTGGTATGGCTGGAATTGGTCTTGGCGTAATGCATGATGCAAATCACGGCAGCTACTCGAAAAAACAATGGATTAATAAAATGTTGTCTTACAGCCTGAACTTTGTTGGTGGCCATAATAACAATTGGCAAATGCAACACAATCACTTGCATCATACCTACACGAACATTGAAGGTCATGATGAAGACATTGCTCCTGCTGGAGTATTGCGATTTTCGCCTCATGCTAAACTTAGAAAGATTCACAAGTTTCAATTTTTGTACGCTTGGTTCTTCTACAGCCTGATGTCTTTGATGTGGGTTACTACAAAGGATTTTAGTCAACTTCTGCGTTACAAAAAAATGGGATTGTTGAAAATGAAAGGTTTGAGTTTCAACAAGGAATTGCTCATCATCGTTGCGTCGAAAATTTTCTACTATTCGTACATCATGGTTATTCCATTCTTGTTTTTCGATTGCTCATGGTGGATTATCCCTATTGCATTTGTTCTTGCGAAACAATTCACGTGCGGCTTGATTCTCGCTTGCATTTTTCAACCGGCACACGTGGTGGAGTCGACAACATTCCCGATGCCTGATAGTACAGGACATATAGAAACAGATTGGTCGGTTCACCAGTTGTTTACTACAGCTAATTTTGCGCCGAAAAATCTTGTTCTTTCCTGGTTTGTCGGCGGTTTAAATTATCAGGTGGAACACCATTTGTTCCCTGCAATCAGTCACGTACATTACCGGAAAATTTCGCCTATTGTACAGCAAACAGCTAAGGAATTTAATCTTCCTTATCACTCTGAACCGCATTTTATCGGTGCTTTGTGGTCACATACGAAGATGTTGTGGAAACTAGGCCGTCAGGAAACTGCAGCTGCGTAAGAAATTTACCATTTGAGAATTACGAATTACGATTTTTGCTCTTCTGGCAACGGAGTATCTTATTGGCACGAGCCTTAATCGTAAATCGTACAACGTAAATCCAACATTCCTCATGCTCACTTATTTCGAAATGCCTCTTCACAGTCGCGCCTGGATTTACCAGTCTGAACGCGAATTAACGGATGTTGAAATCAACGAGATTAAGCGTAAGGCGGCAATGTTTCTCATGGAATGGACTTCACATGGCAACGTGATGCGTGCTACTGTTGATGTGCTTTACAATCGATTTCTTGTTGTGCTTGTTGATGAAAATGCAGCTTCAGCAAGTGGTTGCGGAATTGACAAGTCGGTGAAGTTCATGCAGCAAATGGAGAAAGATTACAGCATCAACCTTTTCGATCGAATGCTCGTCTCTTACCGAAATCCTGATTCAACTATTCAGAGCACAAAGCTCTACACGTTCGAGCAAATGATGGAGAAAGGTGAATTATCAGGAGAAACGATTGTCTTCAATAACCTCATCAGCACAAAAGAAGATATGCTTTCGAAGTGGGAAGTTCCAGTGAAGTTGAGTTGGCATTCGCGGATGATTCCGGCGTGATTTCAAACTGCCACTGCCGACTGAGACTGTTTACTGTATCACGTCAATCTGGTTCAGCAGAAATAGTCTAATCACCACCGCAGCCGCCGCAACTTCCTCCTCCACACGAGCTTCCGCATGATGATCCACATGAACCTCCAGATGACGGTCCACCACCATGTCCACTGCTGTTAGGTAAGTTCGCGTGCATTTTCTCAACGAATGTCATTTTTGCCATGGCGGCAAAAGCTAGCATGAAAACGGCAGATCCTGAAAGAAAATATTGCCATTCCCAATGAGCCCGAAGAATGCTGTTGGACTTAATTCTCCTTTCATAAGTGTCAGGTATAGTTTGAGTGAACATCTGTCTAGAAAACCTGTAAAGTTGGATAGCAGCAACAAAAAAGGCGAGCAAAGTGACAATAGTAATAATCACAATTGGTTTGTCACGTAACACACCTGTTACGATTCGTTCAAATGCCAACAAGCAAAGTATCCCGTAAGTTGTAAAGTTGACGTAAAATAATTTCTGAAATTTCTTGGACTTTCGGAAATACTTGGAAAAGGCATCCAAAGTCAAAGCGAGATTTGCGAATACTGCTCTAGCTAATATTTTATTGATAAATTTCGAATATGTCGTTTTGCCATCGGAAGAAAGCAATTGAATAATTTGCACCTCTTCCAAACTGGTTGATTCCAACTTCTCTCCAATTTCAATGTTTTGATCCTTCTCAATGATAATATGGCCGTGTTTAACTAAGTGGTTGATATATCCATTGACTACTGATTCAATTCTTCCATATTGTAAGTAGATCAATTCGTGCGCAGTAAATCGATTGACAAATGATTCAGTATCAAATTCTGTAAATAGCCTATTAAGGGAAATTCGATTGAACGTTTCTATGAGTAGAGTGATAATGAAGAAAATGATCAAGTATAGAATGACAAAATTTGGGTTTTCAATCTGAATATACAAAGGCCGCAGTAAAAAATAGAATGGTACCGCAAGTACAAGTAACAATAACATTCCAAAAATGATAATCGATCTGAGTTTGAATCTGGATTTACTAAGATTCATTGAATCAAGCATTGAACGAGTTTTCCAAATCTCAGTTGGCGCTACGCCAAATTCGAGTTGGTATACTTCGTTCGTTCTTTGTCGTGCATCAGAATATCGACTTCCTTCATCTGGATTATGTGTTGCGGGAATGTGTTGAATTTTCTTCCCAATTAGTTCACACAATGAATCGTATGATTTCGTGTATATAAGATGTAAATGCCAAACTTGATCAATAATAATAGATGGAGAAACCATGAAATCGGAAACTGCAGCCAAATACATGAACCGCTTGTATTCTAGAATTGCACGTAAGGTGAAATCTCTGGTCCAGAAGTTTTCTTTAGCAAGCCGGAGTGAGAAACCATAAACATCTGTAGGCTCATCAAGCTCAAAACTCTGAATTTGGATCCACAAGTGGTTATTCTTCATGGTTGGAATTGTAATTCGTAATTCTACTGTATCACATCAACCTGGTTCACCGCAATTAAATTCACATTATACTTCTTAACGATAAGATTCATAATCGGATCATTGTGAATTTTTGCGAGGATCCTTTCGGTCTGCGGAGCATCATAACCCATCACCATCTGATCAGTAAGATTCAAATAGTGAACTGCGTAATAAAATCCTGCAATAACGTATGGACCAAACGAAGTCAAAGCAATATCAAAACTGCTTCCTGAAATATTGAAAACAGTGTTCGGCATATATTCTGCTCCATGGTCAATTCCTTTCATGGAAAGATAAAACTGTGCTGCAGAAATTCGTGAAGACATTCTCGGATCAGACATGCAAATCAGTCCTGCCAAAGGTTTTTGTTTCTCTGACTGCTTTACGACTGCTTCATTATTCTCACGAGCTGTCTTGCCCATCTTACGTATTAGTTTTTGAACTTCATCCCAGAAAGGAACTGCAGGATCGCCACCGTCAACGCGGATCAATGCGTGAATTGAATAATCCTGAATTCCGGCTGTAACTTTGATATCGAGATTTCTCAATTCTGGATCAGTTGCAATAATTCTCTCTAATTGTGTGCGCTGATTTCTCGGATGTGTTCGTAGCAAGTCAATACTCTTAATCCAATCTCCTGCGAGATAGCCATCATGATTATATACGTTTTTCAAAACGTGACGAATGCCTGCATAATCTTCAATTTTGAAGTGCTTGCCTTTGATCATCACTTCCGGTTTTTCTTTCAGCAACATTTCTTCCAATTCAATTCCAAGTGAAGACGCGTGAAGCATACCGCAATTAAGAGGAGAGCCTTCAACAATGTGCAACTCGTGAACGTGCGCGATATACTCGTCGCTGGAATCAGCAGTTAAGTGGCCATGACTTTGAATATGAACGAAGAAATCTACAGGGCGAGAAATATCATGGCTATTGCGTAGTTCCTGCTCTACAGTACGCTTGATATCCATTACAATATCTGAAGTGACGAATGAACCTGCAGCACGAATGATGTGATAATCGACATCGATTCCCTTCTTTCTCCATTCTGCAGAAACGCTTCTTACCGCGTCAATCTGTACTTGTGAAAGGTCACGTGCATCTGCGCATCCAAGCAGGATGTGAACTTCGTGTTTAATTGTCTTTGGCATATCCTGTGAAATTAGGAAAGAAGATTCTACTTTACGAAAAGATCCTGAACATTTTCCGGACGCTCTTTGTTGCGCCATTCGAAATCTTTCAAAAGTGCTTCTGATGGACTCAACTCATTGGGCGGATAAAGCTGTGCATCGGGCTGACTGTAAAAACTAATTGACTCTACTTTCTCCTCGGCCAGCCAAATCATGAGTTTGCTGCAGTCCGCACGATTAATTCCGATCAAAGTATTCTCCGATCGTGCGTAATACAATGTTTGTCCGTTTCCTTCAACATAAATCTTCTTCAACTTGTTGTCGGCAAAATATCCGGTCATTTTTTTTCCTTTGATCTGATTATATCGAATCGAATCCTCTTCCGAGATGATGAAGCAATTGGTTTCCATTTCGAGTCGAAGAATATCTCCATTCGCAATGATGATGTCAATATTCTTTGCGGTCAATTGACTTTCTTCTGACCACAAAACCGGAGCGCCGAAAAGATGCATCGTAGAATCTGCAGAGTTCCATACCAGCGAATCGCACTTTCCTTGCATGTCCGACTTGTAAAACGAAACATGA
>CAZBYM010000108.1:0-5647 GCA_964495745.1 uncultured Chryseobacterium sp.
TTTCTCCCCCCAACGGGTGTGTGTTATTTCTCCCCCAAAGGGTGTGTTTTACTTCTCCCCCAACGGGTGTCTTATTTCTCCCCCAAAGGGTGTCTGGTATTTCTCCCCCAAAGGGTCTTCCATGGCCACAAAGAAAAATGCTTCAATAAAGTTTAACCTTAATCCCGACTCTTTTTCGTTTTTTTGTGTCCCTAATTAACAACACCCAAACATGGCACACGAGACGGTTAAGGAATTACTTCATGCTATTGAAGTTGACAGAGAAGTTACTGCGAAAGGATGGGTGAGAAGTGCGCGCGGAAATAAGTATGTGCTTTTTATTCACTTGAATGACGGATCAACAATTCATAACATCCAGGCAGTTTGCGATGTAGTGAAATTCGATGAAGAAACATTGAAGCGCGCTGGTGCAACGGGTGCGTGTATTGGCGTAACAGGAAAACTTGTTCAGTCGCAGGGCAAAGGGCAAGCGCTGGAAATACAAGCTGATACCGTTGTTATTTATGGCGACTGTGATGCAGAAACTTATCCTCTGCAAAAACGTGGACAAGACAGCAAGGACAAAAAGCCGGTTACTCTTTCGTTGGAGTTTTTGAGAGAGAAGGCACACCTGCGTCCACGTACAAATACTTTCGGCGCAATTTTTCGCATTCGGCACAACATGACTTTTGCGATTCACAAATTCTTCAACGATAAAGGATTTTACAATTTGCATTCACCAATCATTACTGGTTCTGATGCGGAGGGTGCAGGAGAAATGTTTCGCGTAACAACACTTGATCACGACAATCCGCCTAAAGGTGAAGATGGCAAAACAGATTTCTCCCAAGATTTTTTCGGGAAGTCGACACATCTTACAGTAAGTGGTCAGCTTGAAGGTGAACTCGCCGCATTAGCACTTGGAAAAGTTTACACATTCGGACCAACATTCCGTGCAGAAAATTCAAATACTCCACGACATCTTGCCGAATTCTGGATGATCGAACCGGAAATGGCTTTCGCAGATATCAACGACAATATGAATCTTGCCGAAGACATGTTAAAGTATCTTGTGAATTATGCTTTGTCACATTGCAAAGATGACGTTCAGTTTTTGAATGACACATACGACAATGCACTTGTAACGCGACTTCACTCTGTCGTAGAAAAACCTTTCACTCGTATTTCATATACAGAAGGAGTTGAAGTTTTGAAAGAAGCGCACGCGAAAAAACATTTTGAGTTTGTTCCCGATTGGGGAAAAGATTTGCAAAAGGAACATGAAAATTTTCTTGTAGATCATTTTGGAGGACCGGTAATTGTAACAGGATATCCAAAGCAAATCAAAGCCTTCTACATGAAGCAAAACGATGACGAAACAACAGTACGCGCGATGGACATTCTCTTTCCTTGGATTGGTGAAATCATTGGTGGCTCTCAACGCGAAGACAACTACGACAAACTTTATGCACGCGTGAAGGAAATGGGAATTCACGAAGAAACGCTTTGGTGGTATCTTGAAACTAGAAAATACGGATCGTGTGAACACGCAGGATTCGGACTTGGTTTTGAACGCTTGCTTTTGTTTGTTACTGGAATGACAAACATTCGTGATGTGATTCCGTTTCCTAGGGCACCCAAGAACGCGGAATTTTAGTTAACTTTAATACATGAGCGGATCAAAAATCAAGAAGTCTCTGTTGGAGATCGCCAGTCGCGTTAAACCAAATACGACGCTCGAGGAAGTTTACGAGCAACTTGCGATGTTATCCGATGTCTCTGTAGCTGAGGAACAAGAAAAATACGGGAAAGTTTCGCCGCATGCGGATGTAAAAAAACGCGCGAAGAAATGGCTGAAATAATCTGGTCACAGCTGGCGGAGGATCAACTTCGAAGAGCGGTGCAATATATCCAGGTTGAGCAAGGAACTTTCTACGCGAATCTTGTTTTGTATAAAGTATTCGATGCGATTGAAAATCTCGAACAATTTCCTCGGCTTGGTCCTGTTGAACCGCAACTACGACACAGGAAAGGAGAATATCGTTATGTTATCGTCTGGAGTTATTAGATCGTTTACCGGGTAACATCCAAACACATTTTCATTGCACGCGTTTTTCACACTGGTCAGAAACCGACGAAGCTGCTGAAGGGGAAATAAATCCGTTCGCTTGCACTACAAAGAATGCACAGTTTTGATTGCTGTTGAATGATATGCGGATTTAACGGATCAGGCGGATCAATACCTTTCGTATGAATATCGCCTGTAAGTGGAAACTCTTTCTCCTTCTACAACTTTGATTAGTTGTCCTTTCTCATCGTACACGTTGATGGTATGTTCAATTAATTCTCCCCACACTGAATATTTTAATGTGTGAACCAATCTTCCGTTGGAATCATAGTAAAAGCAGTATGTATCAAATGGCTTATCTTCCCCTGCAAGATAATTCTCAATCAGGGTTACATTTCCGGAATCGTTGTATTCATAATGAGCCCTGCTTTTTAGCTTATTGCGTCCGGCATAATAGATTTCACCTTTGCTTAATTTTCCGTTTTCGCCATAATAATAACGACGAGGCTGATCACTCCAGGTGTCATTCGTGTCCTTACCAATTGTGCTTAACAAACTGTCTCTTTCATCGTAGGTGTAGATCATCGTAAACGTGGATGGTGGCGTGGATTTATATTTCGGATCTTCGCGCAACAGAACATTGCGTAATACGTAACTCTTGTGAATGGCTTCCACATGCTTTCCTTCTTCGTCATTATGATATTCAATTTCGTAGTATAACGTCATTGAATCCCTGAGCAGGGCTGATTTTTTTTCATTGATGAGAAATCCATTGGCGTCGTAAGAATAATCTGTAATATCAAATATCTGACCCATCCGTTGCTTGCTTCGTATTTTCCTCCCTTCATTATCATATTCAAAAAAGATTGAGTTGGTATCGCGGGGCATTCGTATTTCAGCGTATTTGATCAGTTGCCCGGAGTCGGAGTATTGATATTGCCTTTTGATTACTTCGGGGCGCCATCGGCTTGATCTTTGTGAAACGCGGTTCTCATTATTATCATAGGCGAAAAACGTGGTATCTGAATGCGATCCAGAAGTAGAAATTCTGGCAATCATATTCCCGGAAATATCATATATGTATTCCGTGCTGGTATATTTATAAAGCTGCGTGCTATCAATCGTCTCAATTTTTGTACGCCGCTTCAATGCATCGTAGGTGAATTTTGTTGTTGTTGATGCTCCGTTGGTCCAGCTGGTATGCACAGAAGCAATTGTGTCTTCGATGTAGAGATAAGTTGTGACTGAGAGCACATTACCATTTAGCGATTTGGTCGAGTCGATCAGACGTTGATGTTTTTCATTGTAAGACGCGGTCACGATGTTATCAGCGCCACCGCCTTTCCATGTTGTCGAAATAAGATTATTATTCTGGTCGTACGTGTATCTAACTTCTCTGGTTGTTACACCATTAATATTATTCGTACTGACATGTGAAGTTAATTTCTTCCCAGAGTAAACCCAGGAGTAACTCTCTTGGACTATACCATTACGCGTCGAGACCCTTTTCATGTGATTCCCGTTGGCGTCGTATTTATCTTTAACGACAAAAGTGTCAGTTCGGCTAATCGCCTGATAACTTGTTCGATTACCGCGGTTATCGTAATCATAAGTAGTTTCGGTTTTGTACGGACCTTTCGGATCTGAGATCGACTGAAGAAGTCGCCCTTTTCTGTCATACGTCGAAATATCCGTTGCCACGCAGCTATCAGATTTACCAAATTGCTGATAACATGTTTCTGTGATAATCGTCTTAATGTTATTTGCGACCCGCTTCTCTGTTTCATTCCATTCGGTTTGGGCGGATGTTGTTACAGAAATTAGAACCGAGAAAACAACAACACGAAAATTAAGTTGACTGGATATCCTAAACATAAACTGTGGGCTGAGAGCGGATAAATATCTTGATGTAAGTTACGAAAACGGATTCAATCTTGTGCTGTATCCTGTGGTTCCGAGAGCACCCAAGAACGCTGAATTTTAGCGACCTAGCGTGCAAAATTGTGCTTGAATAATTCATTGCAGTCGTGCCGGAGAAAATAAGTTGAAAAAACATTTGCTGTTTTCGTTTGAATTAAAATATTCAGATTACCTTATACCACACCTAAACAAAAACCATGAAAACGAGAACTTCACTTTTTAATCTATTTGCATTTTTGTCTTTAACCGCGGGCTTAATTTCTTGTGGCAATGCTAAAGAGGATCCTGCTAACACAGACGTTGCTGCACCAGCTAAAGTAGAAGCCCCTGCTCCATCTGGCGATGCTTACGCAATTGGCACACACGTTGCGGCAAAGTGGTCGGACGGAAATTATTGGGGTGCAACAATTGTTGGAAATTCAAATGGGAAGTACCAGGTGAAATTCGATGACGGTACGAGCAACGAGGTTACCTCTTCTGACCTTAAATCGATTACTCCAAAGGATCAAATTAAGACGGGGGATAAAGTACTAGCTGTTTGGATGACAAATGGAAGAATGTACAATGGAGTTGTTGAATCAATTCAGGCTGATGGAGCAATGGTAAAGTGGGATGACGGCTCTGCAGCTTCACTGGTTTCTTTTAGCAATATCACGAAATAGTTTTTGAATAATAAAAATCTGTCGGTCTGGATTCAGGCCGACAGATTTTTTTTCGACTTTCTAATCGCAACCCAATTCTACTGATACTGCATTGTGATGCGTCAGACAATCAACCGAAAATCGTATTTTGTCTCGCATTTACCTGATAGTACCGTGCAAACGACTTCAAGAGTTTTTAATACTCGGCTGACCGAGAGAGGATACATTATTTCCCGCGTTGAACCTTCAGCCGAAATCGGATTGAATGAGGCAATTGAGAATACCAAACTCGTTCGCGAAATTTCAGGAGACGATATTTATCCGATTCTCGTAGATATTCGAAAGATCCGCTCCATCTCAAAAGAGGCTCGCGATCATTTCGCCATGCGCGATCGTCCTCCAGGAGTGAGTGCAATAGCAATGCTCGTGTCTTCTCCACTTAGTCGTATTATTGGAAATTTTTTTCTCGGACTGAACAAACCGAAAGTTCCGACAAAAATGTTCACACAGATGGAAGCGGCCGAGCACTGGTTGTTAAATCCAAGTATCGAAGAGGATGAGTAAAGTTGCGACTGACATTTCTGAAATTATTCTGAATATTTCCGGTGTAGAACCGCTGGAAGGCGAATCTCGTGAAGAAACTGTTGTAAGAGGGCTCTCGATTATTGATGAAAAACTTGCGGTGTTTGAACTCGAGAAAAAGAACAACTCGCAAAGAATCAGCGAAATTCTTGATGTGGTAATGGCATTTGCTTCCCTCGATTATTCGAAACGAGTTGAAATATTAAATAGTTCCGATCACATTGACGCAATCGCAGGCGGAGTAAATATGTTGGGCGAAGAGCTTCAGCAATCAACAATTTCTTTGCATGAGAAAGAAGTGTTGCTCAGAGAGATTCATCATCGAGTGAAAAATAATCTTCAAGTCATTTGCAGTTTACTCAATTTACAGGCGGGGCAAATTGAAGACAAAAAAGCGCGACAACATTATGAAGTGAGTCAGGAGAGAATTCGTGCAATGGCATTGGTCCATGAAAAA
>CAZBYM010000108.1:5657-10343 GCA_964495745.1 uncultured Chryseobacterium sp.
TGCTCAACAGGTTGCGCGTGATTGAAAGCGAGCCAAAATGGCCGATGACAAATTATACGAATCAAAAAATTTGTCAGGAATAGATTTTGGAAACTATGTTGAGTCGCTCGCCCGAAGTCTTGATGCGAGCTGCAATCCTGATCCAAAAAGAATTAAAGTTCTGGTCAATGTTGAAACCGAATCACCACGTTTGAAAATTGATGCAGCTATTCCTTGCGCCTTGATTTTGAATGAACTTATCATGAATGGATTTAAGCATGCGTTTCCTGACAACAGAACGGGAGAAATTCATGTCCGTTTTCAGAAGGCAATTAATTCAGATGTCAATTACGAACTCATCGTTTCTGATAATGGCGTTGGAATTCCAGCCAACCTTGAACCTGCAAATTCAACATCATTGGGATTGCAACTGATAACTGTGTTGGCGGATCAGGTTGATGCAGATTTGATTCTGAATCGCGAAAATGGGACTTCCTTTACGCTCGCCTGTCGCTGTCCGCATTGATAATTCATTTACTTGTGAATTACAACCAGCTTCTGCACAACTGTTGTGCCATCAGTTGGCTGTATTTGCACCAGGTATATTCCATCTACTTCCGGAGTGGCGATATCAAGTGATGCAAACCCATTGGCGTCACCAACGCTTTGAAGCAAATCCCCATTCAGTGAAAAAATGGTAACACTTTTCATTGACTCACTTCCGGTTATTGTAAAAGTCTCACTCGACGGATTGGGGTATATCGAAAGAGCTGTAATTATTTCTTCGTCAATTTCGAGAGGACTTCCACAGTTCAGAGAACGTTGTGTACCTGTATTCATTTGACTCATGGAAGGAGAACTCACAGCATATCCACTATTCACATTGAATGAATAATTACTCTGAACAAACGCGGGAGAAAAAACAGTTGGTTGCGTTCTGCGTTCTGTGCAACCTGTGAATCCTGCCGTATCAGTCATGAATAAATATGTTTGCAAGCTGTCGCCGTAACTCGCGGTGTAGCCTGAAAAAGCTATTCCAACATTCGGAACAACCGCAACACTGAAACATTCTTCTTTCAGATTTCCTCCGTACACCATGGACCATAACGTATCGCCAGCATAATCTGTTTTCACGATCCACGCGTTCGCGCTATCTGAACCTCGCGTATTTGAATAGCTGTACGTTTCTGTATAACCGGCGAGGACAAATCCTTCTCCTGGAATTTCCTGGACACAATAACTGTCTTCAACCCAAATTCCACCGTATTGTTTTACCCATACGAGTTGCCCGGACAAATCAAGTTGCATGAGAATGAAATCATAATTCGAATTTCCTTCTGAGTTTGATCCGCCACAAACAATGTAACCGTTTGGTTGTTCAATAATGTCCATGCTTTCGTCCCAACCTGATCCGCCAATGACGCTCGTCCAAAGTGTGTCGCCATTCATATCTGTTTTCACGATCCAGCATTCGCAAACTCCTTGTCCAATTCCAAGTGCTTTGCCACAAAAAACAAATCCTGAATCAGAAGTCTGAATTACATTTACGGCGTGTTCAATTCCCGGAAGACCAATCACAGTTGTCCAAAGCGTATCTCCATTGGCGTCTGTCTTCATCAGAAAAGCATCGTAATCTCCCAACGAAGTTTCCATTAGTCCTGCTGACACGATTGAGCCATTTGAAAGTCCAAGAACAGAGTAGGTAATATCATAGAAAGCGCCACCGTAATCTTTCCACCATTGCATAACGCCAACAGCGTCAACTTTGAAAATAAACGCTTGTCCGTTTGGATCAATTGAAAACGATTCGCCACCAATTACAAATCCTCCATCAGAAGTTTCAGAAATTGAAATTGCAGTTTCATCTCCAGCTCCTCCATACTGTTTACTCCACAATAAATTTCCAGCTTGATCTGTTCGTGTAACGTAAACATCTTTTCCTCCGAAACCAATGTTCTTGGTATTGCCAGCGAAAACATAATCGCCATTCGTTAGACGGATCATCGGATAGTTTTCTTCGTTTTCGGGTGTTCCGAAAACTTCCTGAACCGATTGTGCTATCAATGGAAAATTGAAAATTGAAAATGCAACGATGTAGAATGTCTTCATAAGAACGGGCTTATTCAAATATAACCAGCTTAATTAAAAATCATCTCCCTCCGGCGCATCTTCTTCATCTTCGCCCTTCTTAAACTTAATCGCGCCTTTCTCATTTTTGTCTTTCGGCTCTTCCTCTTCTTCTTCGCTCTTCAATGCACTATCTTTCTTAAACCAGCCAAACTCTTCCCGAAGAATCTGTTTTAGATTTTGTTTCTCCTTCTTGAGTTCCTCTTTCTTCTGCTCAATGAAACCTTTTGCGTCCATGTATTTTATTTCAGGATCATCAACGTGGCCCTTCATTGCTACATATAGCTTGTATCGTTTATTTCCTTCGTTCTCAACTTCACCAAACTCATTGTTTTCTTTCTTCGATGTTTTCGCTTTGCGCGAACGTATTTCATCCAAAGAAACAATGAAGTGATAATCAATCATGTTATCAAAATCGTGTGTTCCTGACATCACCAGATCAACGGCAGAAGATTTGATTTCCATCTTCGGCATAATCACAACACGATTCTTGATTTCAATTGTATTGTGAAGTTCATTGAACTTAATTGCTTTCAATTCTTCGATATTGATAAAACGTGAGAGAGATTCTAACGGCTTGAAATCTTTCAACTCTCCTTTTTCAATATTCACATCGGCGTACGTGTATATTTTCTTTTCATTCACATTGAGTTTTTTGTCCCACGTCGACGCGAACGTAACTTCGGAATTCAATACACCACTTACATTTTTGTCTCCAATTGTTTCTTGCCCTTCGGCCTGACCAAAATTCTCGAACACATAAAACAGTTTCGTGATATTTACATCTGATATTTTCGCTGAACATGTGATCAACAATGAATCCGGTTGTGTGCCATCGATCATTCCACTTCCGCTTATCAGTCCGTCCATAGTGCGAAATCCGAGATCACTCGCGTATAGTTTTTTGTTTTTGATGTCAATAGTTCCTGTGAAAGCATCGGCTTCGAATCGACGGAAACTTATGTGACGAACAGTTGCTGCAAGATGCACGCGAATTCGTTCCGGCAATTCAAGTGCGTACGAAGTATCATTATCCGCTTCGTTTTCATCTCCACCAAGCAACGTGTTGAGTGCAAGATTTCGCGAAACAACTTCAGCATCAATCCCCAAAATTTCTTTGTCAGTAAACAGATAGCCAAGCAAGTTTTTGATTGCACCATTTAGCACAAAATCGCTTCCAGCTGCTTTGCCGGAAAACTGTGAGATGGATACATTATTTCCATCGAAAGCAAGTTGACCATTGAGACTGTCGGGCCGAAGATTCGATTCTTTCAACCGAAACGCGGCATTTGAAAGTTTTACTTCTCCGGATGTTTTAAACTTGCGGAAATCTGCAACAGTAAGTGACGAACCTTTCTCCGGTCGCCCCGAACCTTCGAAGTGAATTTCCATCAATCCACTCATCGACTCGATTGTGTCAGGCTCTAAAATCTGATAGAGTTCCGAGAGGTCAACTCTTCCATTGAGATTTACCGTGTAATCGGGGCGGGTATTGCCGCGCATCACAAAAGACCCTGAGATTTTACTTTTCACAGTTGTTGCATTGAAAGAAGAAATTTCCAAACGCGTATTGTTTATTGCGTTGGTGTAAATTCCCTTAAGACTGATATTCTGTAAAGTGACTTTCGAATTTTTTCTGGTTAGTGTAGCGCCATCTCGAATCCCGAATTTTGCTTCCACGTCGGGAACAAGTGTATCGCCCGACAAACCTTTCACTGTAGCTTCAAAGTAAAAATCTCCGGTACTCGTGAAATCTTCCAGCTCTTTTCGAAGTGAATCAGGTGCAAGTGAAATTGCTGAGTTAATATCTACCTCCTGACCTTTTACCAGAATATCGAGGAGGTAATTATTTTGTTTGTCTTCAACCGAGCCGGAAAGTGCAAGAACGAAATCTGCAATTTGTAATTCACCGGTTGTAATCGCATACATGTTTGTATTGGTGTTGATATTCATCCCAAGATTCAGATGCCCGGTGTTCCCTTTGAAAAGAGACAGATCTTTTTGTTTGAGTTCATCTATTCTGAAATCAGCTTCGGTGGAAAGATCAAATTCTCCGCTTGCAAAATCTCCGGCGAAGAGAAGATCGTTCACGTGCAATTTGTAAACACTTTCTGAAGGTTGATCTGAATAGTGCAAGTCGACATTGGAAAATCTAATTTCTTCCAGCGCAAAGGCTACTTGACCGGAGTCATTTGCTGTTGCCACTGTATCACTTTTCAGAAAATGATAATTATCGTTGCCGTGTTCATCAATGCGCACATCGACTTGTCCGTCTTCCAACGAAATATTTCTGATCGTATAATTTTCGCGGAAGATGTCCAGAATGCTGAACGAGAATGAAACTTCACCCGCGCTGAACAGCGTATCGCGTTTGCTTAATGAAGTGGAATCTTTTTTCTCCGTTGCGTCGAGTGCGGTTACATTCACAAACTCGACAGAGGCCTGCGGAAAATCTTTGATGAATGTTAAGTTGATATTTTCTGGCGCAACAATAATTGTTGTGTTGAGATACGTGTTGAGTTCTTTCGTGACGTACCCCTTGATGTCGTCTTCGAAAAGAAAAGCAAGGCCAACAAGTGC
>CAZBYM010000109.1:0-10242 GCA_964495745.1 uncultured Chryseobacterium sp.
TGGGTTCAGAACGTCGTGAGACAGTTCGGTCCCTATCTGTTGTGGGCGTAGGAGATTTGAGGGGACCTGACTCTAGTACGAGAGGACCGAGTCGGACATACCGCTAGTGTGCCTGTTGTGCCGCCAAGGTGCAGCGCAGGGTAGCTATGTGTGGATGAGATAAGCGCTGAAAGCATATAAGTGCGAAGCTCGCCTCAAGATGAGATCTCCCTTAAGAGCCGTCAAAGACTATGACGTTGATAGGCTACAGGTGTAAAGGCAGTAATGTCACAGCCGAGTAGTACTAATTGCTCGATTGCCTTTCTTTGGAAAAAAATTTCTGATGTATTCTCTCCCAATATGTTTTTTAAAATATTCACGATTTTTGGTGGCTACAGCGACGGGGATCACCTCTTCCCATTTCGAACAGAGAAGTTAAGCCCGTCTGCGCAGATGGTACTGCCCTACAAGGTGGGAGAGTATGTCGCTGCCATTTTTATGAAACCTCGACAGAAATGTCGGGGTTTCTCTTTTTATACCCATTCCCCTTTTCTGATGTAAATTTGCAACTCATCTTATAAACGTGTTCCTAAACCGGATTGCTTTTCTTGCTTCAATCTTCGTCCTGTTAGGAACTCAAGGGCTCTCAGCGCAAACGCCTCTTGATACTTCCAAACAAAAAGTCCCGCTCAGAATTGTTTCGTTCTCAGAAAACAATTTCTCCTATGGAAATTCAGGCAAAACAGACTCGCTAAATTATCAACTTGATAGTTTTCAGATTGTTCACCCGTTTCTAATCTCAACCGGGAATCTTGGTTCACCCGGAAAATCACTTTCATTTCAGTCACATGTTGCTGAACCTTTTTCGGTAAGACCAGATGCGTTCAGTTATTTCGGATTCAACAGATATTACCGGAAGTTCTATTCGACGAATCAACCGTATACATTGTTGCAATATTTTGTTGGACAAAGACGTGAACAATATGTGGATGTAATTCACACAAGAAATTTTGGGGACAATCTCAATTTCTCGTTTCATTTTATTCGAGCTCGATCTGAAGGATTTTACAAACGACAAAACACCAGTAATACAAGTGTTCGCTCCAACCTTTGGTACAAATCTCCTGCCAAGCGTTATGCTTTCATGGCTGATGTTTATTGGACTGGAGCAAACGTTGCAGAGAACGGTGGAATAGCGAATGATTCTTCTTTTGAATTCTCGAATCAAATTGACCGGCAAATTGTTGAAGTGAATCTTGAAAACGCCGGGACGATCCAACGCCGGCGTGGCGTCTGGATGAAACACACTTTCGGTTTTGGAAATGTTACTGACACACTTACTCTTGATAGCGCACATATCTACAATGTGATAACTCCTTCATGGGGAATCAGTTTGGTTAGCGAACTTTCCGATGAGAAGTACAACTATAATGACGGTTTTCCACAATCCGGATTTTATGATGTTGTTTATCGCGATACTTTGCTCACTGCAGATTCTACCTACTGCTGGAGAATTAACAATAGTATCCGATTGGAAAAGTTCAATCAAAATGGAGCACGATCATTTCGGGGTTATGTTGGTGCAAGACATGAAGCCGGCGAATATTTCAACGATACGATTTATCATCATTTTCAGAATGTGTTTGCTGAAGGAAATGTTTCATTTGTAATGAAACAAGATTCTGTTTTTCAAATTAGGGCTGCAAGCTGGTATGTCATGTCCGGTACTGGTAAAGGGAATTATCAGTTCCGGGGCTTCATCCAGGTCCCTCTGAATTTTGGCAAGAAGAAAATCGAAGGCGCCATTATTTTTTTGTTTGTAAACAGTCAGAAATTAAATGCACAACAGCTGTATACAAACTATTCTGGCAACCATCTTCGTTGGCAGAATTCTTTTGTGAGTACAGAATCTACAGATGCAGGTGGTGGACTCAAGTATTGCGGGAAAACGTGGTTGAAACAGTTCTCAATACTCACACATTACAAGAGCCTAACCAATTGGATATTCTTCGATTCTACTTTTTTGCCACAACAACGGGCGGGAATAATGTCAGTAGTTGGCGGGACGATCTCTGCAGATATAGATTTTCACCCTTTCCACTTCGCGACGCGTTTTACAAGTAATATTCCTTCGTCAGATACATTACGTCTCCCGGAGTATGTTTCACAGAGCACTCTTTATGTTAACCTTCGCCTTTTCAAGAACGCGCTCCAACTTCAAGTAGGAGTAGACGTAACCTGGTTCTCGGAATTTACTGCTGAAGCCTACATGCCTGCGGTTGTACAGTTCTATCTGCAGAATCAGCGCACTGTTGGGAATTATGTCTACATCGATCCGTGGGTGAGTTTCAGAATTAAACCGGTTCGGATATTTGTGAAAGCAGAACATGTGAATGCAGGGATGATGGGAAGAAAATATTTCCTGCTTGACGGATATCCGCACAATGATTTCGCGCTGAAGATCGGGATATCGTGGTTGTTTACTGACTAGCAATTAATAGTACGCGGAATGCACGGATCACACGGATTGTCGCGGAATAATTAATTTAGTCTCTCCCGATTAATTTCATTGTAAGGGCAAGAGAGATATGATTTTTTCAGTTGCTCCTGTGTTTGATTTCACGAATTCACCAGCGAGTTTTCCGGAATCGGAACGAAAGTTTCCATCACTTAATAGTTGATCAAGTGTAGAGCTAAGTTCGCTTGCTGAATGAACACCAAATCCACCTTTGCATTCGATTAAGCCGAGCGCTTCGTTGAATTTCTGATACATTGGACCAAACACAACGGGGATTCCATAAACTGCTGCTTCGAGTGTATTGTGAATACTTTTTCCGAATCCTCCTCCGATGTATGCGACTGCACCGTATCGATAGAGTGATGAAAGCATCCCGATGTTGTCAATAACTAAAACCTGAGATGCCGCAGCAATTGGCTCATTTGTCTTTGAAAATCGGACGATTTTGTCAGGTGAAATTCCAAGCTGAGTCAACGAATTTTCAATCGAAATAATTCTGTCTTCACTGATTTCGTGAGGAGCAATAATCAACTTCCATCCTGATGCGAAATATTTTTTCATTGCGGGAAAGAGAAAATTTTCATCCGAAGGCCAAGTGCTTCCAGCAACGAGAACGTCATGATTTCCAGTAAAGGCTGCAGCCAATGAAATTTCTTTCGCACTTGTTGCGATTTCCGTGACGCGATCGAATCGAGTGTCGCCGGCAACTGAAACATCTGTCACACCAATTTTTGACACTAAGGTTTTTGAATTTTCATCTTGCGTGAAAATGTGCGAATAGTTTTTCAAGGCTGATCTGAAAATTCCCCCGTGCGATTTGAAGAAAATCTGATCGTTTCTGAAAATAGCCGAGATGAGATAGTGTGGAATTTTTCGTCGATGAATTTCTTCAAGATGATTCAACCAGAATTCATACTTCACAAAAACAATCAACGCTGGTTTAACGATGTCGAGAAATTGTTTCGCATTGCGCTTCGTGTCCAATGGCATGTACGTTACAAAGTCGGCGCCCGAATAATTCTTCCTTACTTCATATCCTGAAGGTGAGAAAAACGTGAGCAGAATTTTGTAAGCAGGGTATTGAATGCGAATTTGTTCAATCAAAGGACGACCTTGTTCGAATTCTCCCAGTGAAGCACAATGAAACCAAATGACCGGACTCGAATCTTTTGCAAGAGATTTTTGTAAATCGCTATAGAAATTTTTTCTGCCCTTCACCCAAAGTTTTGCTTTGGAATTGAACAGCGACGCAATTCTGATTGACGCGCCATACAAGAAAATTCCGAACGAATACAATCCCTTCATCCGTTAGATGTAATCGCCTTTGTGACGGCGGTATAATGGAATTACCCAGCCAGCACGGAAGCCCCAAAGTAAATCTGTTCGCTGACGTGTATCTGCGCTACGAAGATCATAATCCCATGAGCGCCGACTTTTCGTAATTCCCTGCATCGCTTCAAAGCCGAAATAGAAATTTACATAACGAGAATTACTCATGTACCAGTATCCAACGAATTGCGAAAATGATAAACCTGAAGTCATGCGATCGTAACCTTTCAGATAATCACCGGAAAGTTGTGGAGAACGGCCGCCATTATCTAGTATTCGGATTTTGTGTTGCAACATTCCAACACCAAACGTGACAAGAATTCCACAATTTCTATTGGGTGAAATCTCTTTGATTGGAAACAAGTGTCCGTATTGCGCGTGCAGTGTAAATCCTCGTTCGAAAATTCTGATATCAGCAAGTTTACCTTCCAGATCAATTATATAACCATCTACCGTTGCAATGCTATCCAGAATTCCGTCTTCTTTCACATCCTCCCCAAAAAGGTAATTCCATTCCATTGTAAAAAAATTATTGGATGTGGATTTGTAACCTGCCAAGATTCCTACAGAAGAATTATTGCCGAAACGCTCACGCAAATCCATGTCTGGAATGTGATAACCAAAACTTGCACTAATAAAACCAGAGCTTACAATGGAATCTCGGACATTGCGAATTTGCCCAAACAGGGTTTGTCCTTGGAATGCAAGGATAATTACCGCGAAAGCAAGCGTGAAAAACGATCTTTTCTGCACGGGTTAAAGATAGCTAAAACAGGCGTAATTGCGTTGAAATCAGAGGTGAAACGGCTGTTTTTAACTATCTTCGCACGATTGTAATTGAACCAGAAATGACAACGGCAGTTAAGAAAATCCAGATGGTTGACCTGATTGGTCAATACCAGAAAATTCAGAAGGAAATTGATGAAGCAGTTCTCGGCGTAATTCGATCTTCCGCTTACATCAATGGACCTGAAGTAAAATCTTTCAAAGCAGAACTTGAGCAATATCTTGGTGCGAAGCATGTGATTCCCTGTGCGAATGGAACAGATGCGTTGCAAATAGCGATGATGGCTTTGGGTTTGAAACCGGGAGACGAGGTCATCACAGCTGATTTTACTTACGTTGCAACTGCCGAAGTAATTGCATTGCTCGGATTGACTCCGGTTCTTGTTGATGTTTATCCAGATACTTTCGATATCAACATTGAAGCAATTGAAAAAGCTATTACTCCGAAAACAAAAGCGATTGTTCCTGTACATCTGTTTGGGCAATGCGCAGACATGGAGCGTATCATGGAAGTTGCGAAGAAGCATAAGCTATTTGTTATTGAAGATACCGCACAAGCCATTGGTGCAGATTATACTTTCAGTAACGGCAAAAAAGTTAAGGCCGGAACGATTGGAGATATCGGATGCACATCATTTTTTCCATCAAAGAATCTTGGATGTTATGGTGATGGCGGTGCGATGTACACCAACAATGATGAATATGCTTCCAAGATGCAGGTGATCGCTAATCATGGTCAAAGCGTCCAATATTATCACGACAGCATTGGCGTGAATTCACGTTTGGATAGTATGCAGGCGGCGATATTGAGAATTAAGTTGCGTCATCTCGATGAATATGCTGCTGCGAGAAATCGCGTTGCAGATTATTATGACAAAGCATTTGCGAATCATCCGAAGTTGAAAACACCGAAGCGTGCGAAGAATACGAATCATGTGTTTCACCAATATACATTGCAACTTGCTGGTGCAGATCGTATGAAGTTGAAAGATTTTCTTGCTACAAAAGATATTCCTTCGATGATTTATTATCCGGTTCCTTTGCATTTGCAAAAAGCATATCTGGATCCGCGTTACAAGCAAGGAGATTTTCCAGTAACAGAGCAACTTTGTGCTTGCGTTTTCTCGTTGCCGATGCATACAGAACTGGACGAAGAGACGTTGAAGTACATCACTGATTCGGTTAAAGAATTTCTTAATTAATTATTGCATTCTATGAATATTGCTGTTGTAGGTACAGGATATGTTGGCCTTGTTACAGGAACTTGTTTAGCAGAAACAGGTAATCATGTGATTTGCGTTGACATTGATGCTGCGAAAGTTGAAAAAATGCGTAGCGGAATAATTCCGATTTACGAACCACATCTTGATGTGCTCTTTGAAAGGAACATCAAACAGGGGCGTTTGAAATTCACAACCAATCTTGAGGAAGCGATTGAAAATGCGAAACTAATTTTCCTTGCATTGCCAACTCCTCCAGGAGAAGACGGTTCTGCGGATTTGTCGTATGTTCTTGGGGTTGCTGAACAACTTGGAAAACTGATTAAGGAATACAAAGTGATTATTGATAAGTCAACAGTTCCGGTTGGTACAGCGGATAAAGTTCATGCGGCCGTTGCGAAAAATGCTAAAGTAGAATTTGATATTGTTTCGAATCCTGAATTTTTGAGAGAAGGATTTGCAGTGGATGATTTCTTGAAGCCCGATCGTGTGGTTATTGGAACAAGCAGCGAACGCGCAAAGAAGTTGATGGAAGAATTGTACAAGCCGTACGTGCGTCAGGGAAATCCAATTATTTTCATGGATGAAAAATCTGCCGAACTTACTAAATATGCTGCGAATGCATTTCTGGCTACGAAGATTACGTTCATGAATGAGATTGCGAATCTTTGCGAGAAAGTTGGAGCCGACGTTGACAAAGTTCGAATCGGAATTGGTTCTGATGATCGTATCGGAAAACGTTTCTTGTTTCCAGGTATCGGTTATGGAGGAAGTTGTTTTCCAAAGGATGTTCAAGCGCTCGCACGTTCGGCGAAAGAAGCGAATTACGAAATGAAAATTCTTGACGCTGTAATGGAAATTAATGAGACGCAAAAAACGATCATTGTTCCGAAGGTGAAGAATTACTTCAAGAATGATTTGAAAGGAAAGAAAATTGCAATCTGGGGATTGGCGTTTAAGCCAGACACTGATGATATTCGTGAAGCTCCGGCGTTATACATCATTGACGAATTACTTGCAGCAGGCGCGCATGTTTCTGCTTACGATCCGGAAGGAATGAACAACGTAGGTAAACTTTACGGAGACAAAATTATTTATGGCATTGATGAATATTCTGTTCTTGAAGGAGCAGACGCATTGATCATTTGCACAGAGTGGAGTTTATTCAGAACTCCGGATTTTGATCGCATGAAAACGCTCTTGAAGAACAACGTAATCTTTGATGGACGTAATTTGTATGGTCTTGATCAGATGGAAGAGCAAGGGTTTTATTATTGCAGTATTGGTCGTGCAGTGGTAGGATAATTTAATTTTTGTAATAATTCTTCATCCGATTGATTTCTTCCGGTTCCAGAAAATACAATGCCTCGATAAACTTTATCATGCTATTGGTTTTCCAATCAATTTCATCACCCTTTACGTTGGTGCATTTCATCTTGTAGTTGCGATAAATCAAGCCTTGATTTTCGTCCATCGTGTTGGTATACCATTTAATCAACATCGAAGTTCCAATCATAACAGAGTCTGTGAGGGGCAAAGGTTCAATTATGCGACAATTACTCAATCCATTTTGTACTTCATTTATACTTCCTTCAGCACGCGTGAAAAGAGTTCGCTCCACACTGTCGCGGAGATCAGTACGAAGTTTGACATAAAAAGTATTGGGAATAATATTTCCGGTAACTAGACTAAAAGTCAATTGACTTCCATTTTTTCTTGTAGGATCAATAGAGAGAAAGCCCAACTTGCCGGGAGCGATATGTTGCCAAAAGCCACTGAGACACATTCCTCCTCCATAATAACCGTCGGCTTCTAACAGAAACAGAAGTGAATCGGAATCTTTGAATCTTATCCACCCATCACCAAAAGTTTGTCCATTGAAGTAAGTATAAGTTGTATGTCCAGCCAGGAGTGTATCACCCTGTGTTGTTCCGCCACTGCCGAGCGTAAAGAGAGTTTTCTCAAAAAATATTTTTTTTAATGTGTCGTTGATTTTGCGTTGAACTTTTTCGTCTTTTATTCCTGAGATTTCGAACCAGGCTCGGGCATTTTCAACTCCATAAAACGCTGGATTCTGAACAACATAGTAGAAGCGGGTTGAGTCGATATTTTTGGCGGGAAGAAGGATGCCAAAGACAAGAAAAAGCGAAGTAACTATTCCGCGCATCCGGTAGTTTTTATGAATGAAACGTAGAATAAGCATTGCAAGTTGGGTTATTTGCAAGAATTGGCAAGAATCACACTTCAAAAATAGGGTTAAGAGCAGCACAACAGCCTCATTTCTGCCGCCAATTCACCTCGCCTTCGTATCTTCGGTGCGCTAATAAGTGGCGTATTATGGGTAAAAAACGCGTTCTCATTACCGGTGCTGCCGGCTTCCTCGGTTCACATCTTTGCGATCGTTTTGTACGAGAAGGATACCATGTTATTGGAATGGACAATCTCATCACCGGCGATTTGAAAAATATTGAGCACTTGATGAAGTTGGAGGATTTCGAATTCTACCATCATGATGTTTCGAAATATGTTTTTGTTCCCGGAGAGCTGGATTATATTTTGCACTTCGCATCTCCTGCTTCTCCGATAGATTATTTGAAAATTCCGATTCAGACATTGAAAGTTTCTTCGCTTGGCACGCACAATCTTTTGGGATTGGCAAGAGTGAAAAAGGCGCGTATACTTGTTGCTTCAACTTCTGAAGTATATGGTGATCCAACGGTTCATCCGCAAACAGAAAGTTATTGGGGCAACGTAAATCCGATTGGTCCGCGTGGAGTTTACGATGAGGCGAAACGATTCATGGAAGCAATTACCATGGCGTATCATACATATCATGGAGTTGAAACACGCATCGTAAGAATTTTCAATACATACGGTCCACGTATGCGACTGAATGATGGACGCGTGCTTCCTGCATTCATTGGACAAGCTTTGCGCGGAGAAGATCTTACCATTTTCGGTGACGGCTCACAGACGCGTTCTTTTTGTTATGTCGATGATCTTGTGGAAGGAATTTATCGTTTACTCATGAGCGATTGTGTGCAACCGGTAAACGTTGGGAATCCGCAGGAAATTACAATCAAAGATTTTGCCGAAGAAATTATCAAGTTGACTGGAACGAAACAAAAAGTTGTTTATCATGATTTGCCTGTCGATGATCCGAAGCAGCGGCAACCGGATATTACACTTGCAAGAAAAATTCTTGGTTGGGAACCGAAAGTTGATCGTGCAGAAGGATTGAAGCGGACATATGCGTATTTCAAAAGTTTGCCGAACGACGAACTGTACAAGAAAGAGCATCGTGAATTCGAGAAAAAATAATTAAGTATGAGCGCCGAATATTTTGTTCATCCGAGTGCAATTGTTGACGAAGGTTGCGATATCGCAAAGGGCGTTAAGATTTGGCATTTCTCTCACATCATGAGTGGATGCAAAATCGGAGAAGGCTGCAACATCGGACAAAATGTTGTGATTTCTCCTGAGGTTGTGCTTGGAAAGAATGTGAAAATTCAAAATAACGTTTCGCTCTATACGGGGGTAACTTGCGACGACGATGTGTTTCTTGGGCCATCATGTGTGTTTACAAATGTGACGAATCCTAGAAGTGCTGTGAATCGTCGCGGACAATATTCCAAGACCCATGTAGGTAAAGGTGCGAGCATTGGGGCGAATGCAACTATAGTTTGCGGACATGACATTGGAGCCTTTGCATTCATTGGAGCAGGCGCAGTTGTTACGAAAACAGTTCCGGCTTATGCATTGCTTGTAGGAAATCCGGCGAAGCAAATGGGATGGATGAGTGAGTTTGGGCACCGATTGGTTTTTGACAAGGACGGGTATGCAATTTGTTCTGAATCGAAGGAAAAATATCAGCTTCTGAATGGAGTAGTGACAAAAATTTAACCCCAAAGACGCAAAGAGCGCAAAGGTTTTGTGATGTCCGAATTGTAGTAATCTGTTTATTATGTCAGTGAAAATTAAATTTGCTGTAATTGGTCAAGGACACATCGGGAAACGCCATGCGGAGATGGTGCGTAGAAATCCCGCAAGTGAACTTGTAGCAGTGTGTGATATTCTTCCGAAGGAAAAAACGGGGAACGATTCTATTTTAGAAAATTATTATTCTAGCGCAGAGGAGATGTTGAAGAAACATCCCGAAGCAGACGTTGTAAATATCTGCACTCCGAATGGACTGCACGCTGCTCATGCAATTCTTAGTTTGGAGAATAGCAAGCACGCTGTGATTGAGAAGCCGATGGCATTGCATCGTCAGGATTGTGAGCAGATTGTTTACAAAGCTTTGCAACATCAGAAGCAGGTTTTTTGTGTGATGCAGAATCGTTATTCTCCACCGTCAGTTTGGTTGAAGAAATTGGTTGATGAAAAAATCATTGGCGACGTTTACATGGT
>CAZBYM010000110.1:0-10111 GCA_964495745.1 uncultured Chryseobacterium sp.
AAGTTCTTCTTCATCGTTTGCGTCTGTCGAATGTAATATGGCAATCAACAGAAAGTTCGATGTACACGGAAGGATTGGTTGGATTTTCCGGCAAGCACGAAATTGTGCGTGTTGGAATTGTGTCTGGAAAAATTTCGAAGCAAACAGATACACAATCAACTGTTTTTTGTGCGGAGTTTGAGTGGAGCACTATTTTGCGCGTGTTGAAGAAAGATAAAGGGACACGCTTCGAAGAAGTGTCGAAATTCCCTGCGGTGCGTCGCGATCTGGCTTTGGTTATTGACAAAGCCGTGAAGTATAATCAGCTGGAAGAAATTGCATGGAATGTTGAGCGAAAATTACTTCGCGGAATAAATTTGTTTGATGTTTACGAGGGAGAAAAACTTGGAGCAGAAAAGAAATCCTATGCGCTGAGTTTTATTTTGCAAGACAACGAGGCGACTCTTACCGATAAGCAGATTGATAAGACGATGGAGAAATTGCAGAAGGCGTTTGAAGAACAGGTTGGGGCAACGATCAGAAGTTGATCATTTAAAGGTTAGTTAGCAAGTGTACGGAGAGAAGTAATCCTGCACCAATTCTATTGGTCATGAAAAAAGTCCGGCAATTACTCGCTGGACTTTTTTCATGACATATTTGGTCTAGACGAAGCGTTACTTGATCAACTGCGTTTCGATATACGATTTGATTCTGGCTCTGTTTCCATCCGCATCACGGAACGCTTTGTACTGATCCCAGAATGCGATGTGAAACATGCTCACCATTGAAAAGCAATCAAGATAACCTGCGTCCTGCATTTTACGGGCGAAGGCAATTTCCTTTTCGTCCGAATCATCTTTCTTCATCATATATTCCCAACTGTACACCTCGAGGTATTTTGATTCCGTCAACGTTTGCGATTTGGTGATTACTCCGTCATCGTCACAGTAATCATACATCTTATCTTTTGCGTTGCGATAAAAAGTCCAAGGGTCCTTATCAGGCGTAGATTGCGATGTTACACCGATCATGTTTGGTAAATAATCGCGCGACATCCAATGACGTTTCAATGTTTTGTCTTTTTTCTCACAGGCTTCTTCAAGCCAGGTGAAATAACCTACGTATGGATATTGAATAATACCTTCGATGCATTCAGTGTACATTTCGTCCCACTTTTTATCATTTTTCAAACACTCGATAAGATAGTAGCGAGGATCAAGCATTTCCGGTTGTAACGCTATTGCTTTTCTGAACCAGGTTGCAGCTTTTTCATACTTCTCATCTTTGTAATAACAGAAACCGATATCGAAAGTGGCGCCGTAATAGTTGGCATCTTCACCGAGTGCTTTTTCATACTGACGAATTGCGGCAGAATAACTTTTCTCTGCATACTCTACATCACCTTTTTCCCGATACTCTTTAGCCTCATCGCTGATCGACGTGTCTACTGAAGGCTTAACGATCATGTTATGCATAATCATAGAAGCAAGGTCCTGATGATCCGCGTGAAGTGTTGCCATGTAGCAGGCGAAAATTAATTCTCCGCGATATGTAGTCGATTTTAGTTTGTCGAAATCAACATTTACATTTCCTCCTTTTCCCGCTTTCTTGATGATTGCGGCAATATCACTCGAGAGTTGAACCCGATATCTTGTATTCTCATAAATCACTCTGAGGTTCCAGAGTTCTTCGTCGTCAATATGTCCCATCTGCACTTTGGTAATTGTGCTGACAGCTTTATCATATTTTCCTTTGTTGTAGAGCGTTTTTGATTTCTCTATTGATTTTGTTTCTGCGGCAGTATAATTCTGAGAGAATGCAGGAGCAGAAATAAGAAAGGCGATCAGGGCAATGAAAGCACCTTTCAGTAGCGTGTTTTTCGACATATGATAGATTAAATTATTGACGTGTGAGCGTTGCTGTACATGTATCAATTGCACTGCCATCATTTACAGTGTAACTCATATTGATACTGTTGTTTCCATTCATACTTCCGTTTCCGACCAACTGACTACCATTATAGGTTTGGTTAGCAAGTGTAAGATTAGATCCGGAAACAGTTGCAACTGCTTTGAAAGAAAATCCAACGTTGTAGAAATTTTCCAACAAAACTTGAGCTGTATTTGTTGTAGAAAGATTGATGTGAACGTCGTATGTAGTTTGATTGATCTGAGAGCTTTGCTCAACGCATTGCCATACATCTACAAACTTGTCGCGATCGTCGGTTGGACCTGTTTCTTCAGGTTGGCAGGAAATAGCGAAGAATGCAACCGGCAACATGGCCAGGAAAAGATTCTTCATGGGATTTGATTTCAAAGTCATCATGGCAAATATGGCATTTTTAGAGGTATATGGCAAATGAAATGCCAGAAAGGATGTCTGAAACAGATTATTGAAATGAGGGTAATATTGCTCAATAACTGGCTGAATTATGGCTTGACACTCGTTTTTTGTTCGAGTTCCTTCCGTAACTCATCATTATATCTTACAAAAAGATTGAGCCAGATATTTCTTGAAAACCTGAACAACAATGGATAAGCGAGAAAATACACGACTAATACGAAGCTGAGGAGAATTCCAAAACCAAGATCGAACAACGCATAGAGTACAAATGCCGGTGCAACCATGAACAATACGCCGAGCGCATAACTCACGTACATCGCGCCATAATAAAATCCATTTTCAGGTTCATACAGTTGCCCACAACGCTCACATTTGTTTTTCATCTGACTCAACTTCGAAAGATGATATGGATTATTGTCGACGTATAGATTGTCAAGATTACAACGCGGGCATTTTGAATTTACTACACTGTATACGAACCCTTTCATCTGCGAAGTATTGATGCAAAATTACTCTGTATTCTCAGTGACAAAATGTATGAAGCAAAAAAAACATGCTTCTCAGCATGTTTTTCAGAATTACAATTGGAATAAGATTATTAGGCTAGTGTAACGTTTACGGCGTTAGGGCCTTTTTTACCTTGCTCAACTTCAAATTTTACTTTGTCGTTTTCGCGGATATCATCTTTTAATCCTGTTACGTGTACGAAGATTTCTTCTTGTGAATCGTCGCTTACAATAAATCCAAAACCTTTTGAACTATTGAAAAATTTTACTGTACCTGTTCTCATTAGAATGTTTAATAAATGAAATGATTGATTATTATGTGAGGCGAAATTACATCTTTCTAAGTTATAAACAACGCCACCTTCGTTTTTAGCGCTATTTAGCTGTTTTGGCCATTTTTCCGACCCGAAAGAAGAGCGGAAAGCCGATTTCGAAGAGTTTGAGGCCGGTTTCCTGAAGTCGTCGTCGTAATTCGGGCAGAGGATCATCACCCGTTTCCTTGGTGTAATGTTGGAGAGCTGACCAGGTAGAAAAATATCCAATCAACTGATCAATGCTCCATGAATAGTCCATTCGAAATTTTCTCAAATTAATTTCATCAAAAGGGAAAGGTAGTGTTGAATAGGAGTCATCGATCATCTGGCGTTCTTTATCCCAGAACGGGCCCATTGTGTTGTGGTAGAAATCCTGTATGATCTCATCTGTTTTTGGATCTGATCTCATGACTCCATATCCAATCAGTGCAATTACGCCATCCGGTTTCAATACTCGATTTACTTCTTTATAAAATGAATCGAAGTTGAACCAATGAACGGCCTGCGCAGCGGTCACCAGATCTACACTTTGGTCAGCGAAACTGGTATGATAGGAGTCGTTAATTGCATATGCAACGTTACGTTTGGGCATTGCGTTCTCAAGTTGTTTTTCAGAGATGTCGGTTCCAATAACATGAGTGAAATGTTCTGCAAGTAGTATTGCAAGTTGGCCATTTCCGGTTCCGGCATCCCATGCCAATTCGTGTTCAGCACAGAGCGAAGAAAAATTTTGAACCAGTTCCGTTGGGTATGTCGGTCGGAACACAGCGTAGTTGGAAGATTGAAGGGAAAAAAGATCTTTCAATATCAGGATTTGATTTATTCTGCGGGAACAAACATGGCACTGGAACTCACACCAAATTCACTATGTAATATCGAGGTTGACAAGCAAGATATCATCCACAATATTCGGCATGGTCACTTTCAATCCTGGGGTACGTTCCATTTCGCGTTCAGCAGCAAACATGGCTTCTTTGCTGCGGCCCCAACTGCGACGAGCAATTCCATTGTTCACATCCCAGAACAACATGGATCTCAACTTGCGTTCAGATTCTTCTGTACCATCGAGCACCATTCCGAATCCACCGTTAATTACTTCGCCCCATCCAACTCCGCCACCATTGTGCAATGAAATCCATGTGGCGCCACGGAATCCATCGCCAACAAAATTTTGCACGGCCATGTCGGCAGTAAATTGTGATCCATCATAAATGTTTGATGTTTCACGATACGGAGAATCTGTTCCTGAAACATCATGATGATCGCGACCAAGCACAACAGGAGCGGAAACTTTTCCTGAAGCAATTGCAGAGTTAATTGCAGAAGCGATATTAATTCTTGCTTCTGCGTCGGCATATAATATTCGTGCTTGTGAACCTACAACGAGATTGTTGTTCATCGCATCTTGAATCCAAATGATGTTATCGCTTAGTTGTTGTCTGATTTCCGCAGGAGCATTTTCGTGAATGTTTTTCAAAACATCCAGCGCTAACAAATCTGTTACTGCAAGATCTTTCGGATCACCGGAAGTGCAAACCCATCTGAAAGGCCCGAATCCATAATCAAAACACATTGGACCGAGAATATCCTGCACATAAGAAGGATAACGGAAAGTTCCATCGCTGTTCTTAATATCCGCACCGGCGCGTGATGCTTCAAGTAAAAACGCATTTCCATAATCGAAAAAATACATGCCATCGGCTGCAAGTTTATTCACAGCTTCAGCATGACGACGAAGTGAAAGTCGAACAGCATCGCCAAACTTCATTGGATTTTCCGACATGAGTTTGTTTGACTCTTCGAATGTAAATCCTACAGGGTAATAACCGCCTGCCCACGGATTATGCAATGAAGTTTGATCTGTTCCCAAATCGACTTTCATTTTTTCCTCCACAAGTTTTTCCCAGAGATCAACTACGTTACCTTGATATGCAAGTGAAACTGCTTCTTTAGCAGCTTGTGCTTTTCTAATTCGCGCGATTAATTCATCAAGATTGGAATACACTTCATCAACCCATCCCTGTGAGTGACGCGTCTGTGTGGCTTTCGGATTTATTTCAGCAACTACTGCAACGAGCCCGGCAATTTTTCCCGCCTTCGGTTGCGCTCCGCTCATTCCGCCTAGTCCGCACGTAACAAATAATTTTCCCTTACGATCTTCTTCGCTGGTAGAAATTTTTCGTGCGGCATTCATCACAGTAATTGTTGTACCATGCACAATACCTTGTGGACCGATATACATAAATGAACCCGCCGTCATTTGTCCGTATTGGGTAACACCAAGCGCATTGTATTTTTCCCAATCATCCGGTTTAGAATAATTCGGAATCATCATTCCATTGGTAACAACTACTCGTGGAGAATCTTTATGCGAAGGAAATAATCCGAGTGGATGACCGGAATACATGACTAGTGTTTGCTCATCCGTCATCGTTGCGAGATACTGCATCGTGAGCAGATACTGAGCCCAGTTTTGAAATACAGCCCCATTCCCTCCATATGTAATCAACTCATCGGGATGTTGTGCAACAGCGTGATCAAGATTATTCGATAGCATGTGCATGATTGCGCCAGCTGAAATGCACTTGAAAGGATATTCGTGAATTGGTCGCGCAAAAATTTTGTAGTCGGGACGAAACCGGTACATGTAGATGCGCCCGTATTTTTTTAATTCGTCGGCAAATTCCTTAGCAAGAACAGGATGAAGTTTTGCTGGAAAATATCGGAGAGCATTTCTAACCGCAAGTTTTTTTTCTGCTGAAGTCAGGATATCCTTGCGCTTTGGAGCATGATTCAACGACAGGTCGAACTTTTTCTCTGCAGGAAGTTCTTCCGGTATTCCAACTAAAATATTATTTTTGAATTCCTCGGTGGTCATGATTTATTCAGGAGTACTGCTGTTATTTTCGTCTTTGTTGAAACGACCGGTTTTGATGTTGTATCCATAAGGACAATGTTTGCATCCGTTCTGACAACAGTATCCGCGCTTCAACAAATATTTTGCTGTGAAGATTACATAGCCTTCCGGTGAAAAATAGTAATCGTCTTTGTCCAGTTCGCTTAGTAACGACATCAGAATGTAAAGTTAAAGTAAGAACCGTTGTTGTAAGTGGAAATTAGCCATTTTTCTTCGTTATTTATCCAACGGTTAATTGGAGCTTAGGTTTTGGTAATTTTCGACAAAATAAATATGGATTCCTTGAACGGTTCACATGTTGTGCCAGTGCAGGTTATATCGCAGAATCTTCGGGATACGTTTTTCCCTGGAGTTTCATCGCTTGCAGTTTTGCGATTGGATCTGCCTGATCCAGTGGTAGGCGGAAACAAGCGGTATAAGCTCAAGTACAACCTGCAGGATTTTCGATCAAGTGGAAGTAAATCCATATTAACATTTGGTGGAGCGTATTCCAATCATCTCGCAGCAACTGCTGCGGCATGCGAACAGGAATCGATTTCGTGTATCGGAATTGTTCGGGGAGATGAATTGAATGCATCATCAAATCGGGTTTTGGAATTTGCAGCATCGCGCGGAATGCAGTTGGATTTTGTTTCGCGCGAAACTTATCTAAAGCGAAATGAACAGGCTTTTCATGAGCAGCTGCAAGTTCAATACGGGAATGTTTTTATTTTGCCTGAAGGCGGTTCCAATGCACGTGCGGTCAAAGGTTGCACGGAGATTCTCAATTCCGAATGTTCCGGATATGATGATATTATTTGCCCGGTTGGTACAGGTGCTACTTTAGCAGGAATAATTCTTTCCGCGCAACCGCACCAAAAAGTTACGGGCATTGCAATTCTGGAAGGTGAAGATTATGTGCGCGGCTTGGTTGCTTCTTTTGTGAATGAACATTCACCGGCGGTTCAATGGGAAATTGATTCCGGCCACACGTTAGGAGGATATGCGAAGTCTGATGACCAGCTGAAAATATTTAACGAAGAGATGTTTACTCAATGTCAACTTCCATTGGATCATATTTACTCAGGAAAAACGTTATTCGCAATTCATAAAATGGCGGTGAATGGTGTATTTCTGAATCGGAAAGTATTGTTCATTCACACAGGAGGATACGCTTTCACAACCGGGAAATAATTAGCTACTTTCGTCCTGATGGCAACGTTATTGAAATGCGATGCGGTTTTTCTTCACGTTCCAAAAACAGGCGGAATGTATTTGCGTCGGTTGTTTCAGTCGCTCGATTTAATACGTTTTGATTTCAGTCGCGACCATTCAGACATGGAGCGCACACTTCATACTTCTCGATATTATCCGGGAAATTTTTACAAGAGATCTCTTCAACTCGGAAAAAATCTTGACGTAAAAATCGATTCAGCGTACAAATTTTGTGTGGTGAGAAATCCATTTAGCTGGTATGAATCGTATTGGCGCTTCATGTGCGACCTTGATTGGAAAAGCATGGCGCCAACAAACGCGAGAACGCGATTTGGATTCAAATATGATCAATGGCATCCGTTGACTTCACTTGAAGCAAGTGCAGATTCTGATTTCAATTTATTTATTCATAAAGTAGTAACGACTCAGCCAGGATTTCTCGCGAATCTTTTTTCTTCTTATGCTGACGAGAAGCACATTGATTATGTGGCGAAGCAAGAGACTCTCGAAACGGACATAAAAAATATTTTCGATCATCTTGGAGTTAAAGTGAGTCAAAAGCAATTGTCATTTCCAGGAAAGGTGAATACGAGCCAAACTTCAAAACCAAACTGGAATGCAGAATCGCGCGCTCAAATCCTTATTTCGGAAAAAGATGTTTTTCTGAAGTATGGGTATACAGGATAGCATTCAAATCACGTTTTATTGGGGTGGTTTATCGTGCAAAAGACGAATTGGGTCAGTACAAAAGTCATTTTTAGCTTTTATTTCGACTATGAATTAACATTTCGGTGTTCATAGAAGAAATAAACGGCGTTCCTTCTCATGATTCATTGGAATTAGTTTTGTCTCGTCCCATTTTGCGATGGTTATGAAACGACTCATTGTTGTCTTCACTTTTTATCTTTTTGGCTCTACGGTAGCTACGGCTCAACCTGCGGAGAAGAAGAACACGCCTCAGGATTATATTGACGCGTACAAGGACGATGCAATTCGCGAGATGCAACTATTCAAAGTGCCGGCGAGTATTACATTAGCCCAAGGCATGTTGGAATCGGATAATGGAAATAGTGCGCTTGCAGTGTATGCGAATAATCACTTCGGAATAAAATGTCATAAAGAATGGTGTGGTGAAACGTACACTCAGGATGACGATGAGAAAGATGAATGTTTCCGTAAATACGGTTCTGTTTATGATTCGTATGTCGATCATTCCGAGTTTTTAAAGACACGTCCGCGTTATGCGTTTTTGTTCGAACTCAAACTGACTGATTACGAAGGTTGGGCGAAAGGTTTGAAGTCTGCCGGATACGCTACTGACCCAAAGTACGCAGATCGACTCATTAATATTATTGAGCGTTATAAGTTGAATCAGTACGACAAGCTGGAAGGATTATCGCCAGTTGCAGTTGAGCCAAAGAAAGGGCAGAGTCATAAAACAGTTTCTACGAATGTTTCGCGACGAGAAGTTTATCTTAACAACAACATCAAATATGTGATTGTAAAGTCGGGCGACACATTTATGAAGATTGCGCAGGAACTGGAGATGGGTGTGTGGCAGTTATACAAGTACAATGATCTCAATAAACATTCTACTTTAACACCGGGACAAATTCTCTATATACAACCAAAGCGGAGAAGGGCAGAACCGGATAAGCATCAGATGAAACCGGGAGAGACGATGCATGATGTTTCGCAGAAGTATGGCGTGAAAGTAAAGAAGCTTTACAAGTACAATGAGCTTACTCCAGGACAGGAACCGAAAGCAGGGCAGGTGATTTATTTGCAGAAGCGGAAGCCGAAGCGCTGACTCGAGGTTGTCTGACTTCGACTCCGCTCAGTCTGACAATCGTATAATAAAGAAGATTTCGTTGAACTTGCCAGAACACGATGTCCACAAACGATATTATGTTCGAAGCTTATTGTCAGACTGAGCGGAGCCGAAGGTTGACAGAAAATTTCCGATCAGCCGCTTCCCGTTTTCACCCGAAACCTCCGGATGAAACTGAACTCCCCACAAAGGCAAAGTTGGATGACGCATAGCTTCAATTGCATATTTCTCAGAGTACGCGAGATGCACAAATCCTGCCGGCAAAGAAATTCCTTCCGTGTGATCTTCATTCATTTCAGTGATTGAAGTAAGTCCTGCAAAAATGGAATCGTGTTTTACAACATGAATCGGAATCTTGACACGAACTCCTTCTCCCCGAAAAATTTGCGCTCCATGAAGAATTCCCATGACCTGATGACCGAAACAAATTCCAAGCACAGGAACTTTTCCTTCCTTGATACAGGAGAATTTTTCGTGATAAATTGAGTGATCAACTTCCGTCAGAAATGTTGGTGAGCCGCTGAAAATAATGGCTTGTTGTTTATTGTAGTTTGTAGACGAAAAGTCACTCCACTTTATTTCTTCGCATTCTTTTCCTAACTCTTTCACCATGGAAAGAATCTGTGGAGTTTTTGTGCTTCCGAAATTTACGACGGTGATCATCTTGATTTACTATCAAACAAAAAAGCCAGCCATTCGATAAGACTGAATGGCTGGCCTTTGTTCGTTCATTGTTCTACTACTTCTTAGGTGCTTCGAGAATCATCATCTCAACACGACGGTTTCTCTGACGTCCTTCCGGAGTTGTGTTAGGCTGGATCGGACGAGTCTGACCAAACCATTCTGTGATTAAGCGTTTCTCGTCAATACCTTTCTTCACGAGATAAGCTTTCACCGCTTTCGCACGTTTCTCAGAGAGCTTCATGTTCGCTGCAGGTTTACCAACGTTGTCGGTATGGCCGGAAATTTTCAGGTTCCACTCCGGTTTCTTCTTCATCAGATCTGCAAGTGTATCAAGTGAAGCAAA
>CAZBYM010000111.1:0-3317 GCA_964495745.1 uncultured Chryseobacterium sp.
AGACGGAAAGAAAATTGTATTTCGCGCCTCTCGTCCAAAAACGGAAAGTGAAATAAAAGAATACAAAGATTACCTGGCTCAGAATCTTGTTGCGCCATCGGCCATGGAAATTTTCACAGTGAATGCAGATGGAACGGATTTGAAACAAGTCACAGCTTTGGGAAAAGCAAATTGGGCTCCATATTTCACGCCTTCCGGGAATAGAATTATTTTCTCTTCGAATCATGCTGCTGAAAAGGGATTCAATTTTCAACTGTATCTCGTGAACCTTGATGGAACAGGCTTGGAGCAAGTTACATTCGAAAGCGTTTTCAATTCATTTCCGATGTTTTCGCCGGACGGAAAAAAAGTTGCTTTCTCTTCAAACCGATTAAACGGAGGAACACGCGATACGAATGTTTTTCTGGCGGATTGGGTAGAATAACCTTCCAGATTTCAAGACAACGATTCAATGGGCGAGTGGAAGCCCGTCTTCGTCGATTATTGATTGTTGTAGTATCTTGTGGAGGTAAATTCGTGCAACTAATTAATAATTCATTTTATGCACACTCAAATGATTTTGAAACTACAACAGTTCATCAAATGTGAAGGTTTTCAGATTGCAAAACGCAACTCGATCTACCTAGGACTTGCGCTTCTTTTTTTATTGCCTGGAGTCGTTTTCGCTCAGGAAATCAGTGTTGACCGAATAAAAAAGGATGTCACGTATCTGGCTTCCGATAAATTGAAAGGTCGCGGAACATCTACGAAAGGCGAAAAGAAAGCAGCGAAGTACATTGCCACTGAATTTGAAAAATCAGGATTGATTCCGAAAGGAACAGAAGGATATTATCAGCCATTTACATTTCAACACACCGTTGATCCGAAAGACAGCACAAAAGGGAAAGAAACCCGGAAGGGAAAAAATGTTGTCGGATTTCTTGACAACGGTGCAGAATACACTGTTGTGATTGGTGCACACTTTGATCACTTGGGTCTTGGCCATGATCATAATTCTTTGGATGCGAATCCTGTTGGGCAAATTCACAACGGCGCCGACGACAACGCTTCCGGAACTGCAGGTGTTCTTGAACTTGCTCGCTATTACAGTTCGAACAATGAAAAAGAGAAGTTCAATTTTCTTTTCATCTGTTTTTCTGCTGAAGAAGTGGGGCTCGTCGGGTCGAAAAAATTCTGCGAGAATCCGACTATCGATTTGACCAAAGTAAATTACATGATCAACATGGACATGATTGGTCGATTAAATGATTCTACGAAAGCACTCATGATTTACGGAGTAGGAACTGCGCCTGATTGGGTTCCGATTATCAGCAGCATGAGATCGGTTTTCAGAATCAAACAAGATAGCGCGGGTGTTGGACCATCAGATCAAACATCATTTTATCTCAAGAATATTCCCGTGTTGCACTTTTTCACTGGTCAGCATTCCGATTATCATAAACCAACTGATGATGCAGACAAGGTGAATTATGAAGGAGAAAAAATGGTGCTGGAATACATCATCAACATTATTGTTCAGACAGAGAGCAAAGGCAAACTTCAGTTTTTGCAAACGAAAAATCCTAACGCCGGAACGCACGTCTACAAAGTGACAATGGGTGTGATGCCCGATTACGCTTTCGACGGAACTGGAATGCGAATTGATGGTGTAACTGAAGGCAAACCCGGTTTCAAAGCAGGATTGCTCCAAGGCGACATTATTATTGGTCTCGGCGATTTTCCAGTGAACAGCACGATGGATTATATGAAAGCTCTCGGTAATTTTAAGAAAGGCGATACGACCAAGATCAAAATTATTCGCGCCGGAAAAGAAATGCTTCTTGACGTAACATTCTGATGAACTATATCCTGAAGAACGGGCACATTGTAAACGAAGGGAAAACCATCGTTGGTGATGTGCTTGTTGTTGAAGGAAAAATTGCTTCAATTGGATCGAACCTTGAATTTGCGGGAGCTGAAGTAATTGATGCAACCGGAAAGTATGTGTTGCCCGGTGTAATTGACGATCAGGTTCATTTTCGTGAACCGGGACTTACGCACAAGGGAGATATTTATTCTGAATCACGCGCTGCCGTGGCTGGAGGAATTACGTCTTTCATGGAACAGCCCAACACTTCACCGCCTGCGACGACAGTTGAATTGCTTGAGCAAAAGTATGAACGTGCAGCAGAAGTTTCATTAGCGAATTATTCGTTCTTCATGGGAACGACCAATACGAATCTGGAAGAACTCCTGAAGCTCGACCCGAAAAAGGTTTGTGGTGTTAAAGTTTTTCTTGGCTCGTCAACGGGCGACATGCTTGTTGATAATGAAAAGGAACTTGATCTCATTTTCGAAAAGGTGAAAATGCTCATTGCAGTACATGCAGAGGATGATGTGATGATTCGCCACAATCTTGATGACTTCAAAGAAAAATATGGCGATGATATTCCGGTTGAAGCGCATCCTTTGATTCGCAGCCGTCAGGCTTGTTTGTCTTCATCATCAAAAGCTATTGCAAGAGCCAAAAGATTCGGAACGCGACTTCATATTTTTCATTTGTCTACTGAAGACGAATTGGCATTGCTCGACAATTCAATTCCGCTCCGCGAGAAAAAAATTACGGCTGAAGCGTGTATTCATCACTTGTGGTTCAGTGATGCCGATTACAAAACGAAAGGAAATTACATCAAGTGGAATCCTGCGGTAAAAACTGCTGAGGATCGCGAAGCAATTTGGAAAGCTGTTCTTGATAACAGGATCGATGTAATCGCAACTGATCACGCACCACACACCATCGAAGAAAAAGAACAACCTTATCTCAAAGCTCCTTCTGGCGGACCGCTCGTTCAACACGCGCTTGTTGCGATGCTGGAAAAGTCTCTTGAAGGAAGAATATCAATCGAAAGAGTAGTGGAGAAGATGTGTCATGCACCCGCTGATTTATTCCGCATCGAAAAGCGAGGATACATCCGTGAAGGTTATTGGGCCGATCTTGTTTTAGTTGATCTCAATTCTCCTTGGACCGTTTCAAAAGATAATATACTTGCAAAATGTGGATGGTCTCCGTTTGAAGGAACAACGTTTCATTCCAAAGTCGTGAAAACATTCGTGAATGGAAATCTGGTTTATGGTGACAATCAAGTTATCGGCAACCAAATGGGTCAGCGACTCGAGTTCAGTATTTCTTAGTGAAGCTTCCCGCCTTTGCGCCTTCGTGGCTATTTACCCATCTTAATTCACCACGACTAACGGTGTGACATACACATGGTCGCTTAAGCGATCGCGCCGTGCCGCGTGGGCTAAGGACTTCCGCTATTTTTTTCGCGGTTTCGCCG